>NZ_RJVJ01000005.1 GCF_003751605.1 Kitasatospora cineracea | reverse complement strand
TCCCAACAGACCCAGGCGCTCGACGACTTCACCAACACCCCGCGCGACCAGGACCCGAACACCGCCCTCGGCCCCCTCTGCCAGGTCGCCGACCTGCACCACGGGAGCCTGCAGCCCGGCGACACCGTCCTCGCCCCCGGCACCTGGTGGTACTGCTGAACCACCCCCTCCGCCCCCGGGCCCGCACGGATGACCACCGTACGGGCCCGGCGTCCGGTCGGGACGGTCAGTCCGTCCGCACCCATTCCTGACGCCCCGTCAACTCGTATTGTTTCAGCGGGCGTTCACCGCTCCCGCGCGGGGCGCCTTCGAAGACCCCGGCCTCCGCGCCGGGGACGGCGCGCTTGGGTTGCAGGGTCAGGCAGTAGTCCTTGGCGTTGAAGGTCTGGGCGACCACGGTGCTGATGTTGGAGCTGGACGGGCTGGTCACCACGATGTTCCTGACCGTCGTCCCGGTGCCGTCGAGCGACAGCACGCCGACCGTCCGGGTCATCGCACTGAGCATGCCGAACTGCAGTTCCTGGCCGGTGCCGACCTGGAACTTCACCTGGGTGCTCTCGGTGTTGGTGCGCTTCCACTCGTGCGAGTAGGCGGCCTTGAAGGCGAGTTGGAAGGCCGCGGTGGCGGTGAGCTTGAGCTGGGCGGAGCCGGTGGCGCTGCCGCTGACGGTGGTGGTGGTCCCGGTGGTGGTGTCGGTGTTGGGGCCCTTGTCCTTGGGCGCGGTGGTGTCGGTGTGCGAGGTGTCGGTCTTGCTGGAGCCCGCCACCGTGCCGGACACGTTGGTGGTGTTGTCGATCGTGCCCTCGACGGTGGCCGAGCCGGAGATCTCGCCCGCCAGGTTGTCGGTGGCGCTCGACTCCAGCACCACCGTCCGGTACACGGTGATCTTCTTGTTGGTGCAGTTGATGACGCTGTTGCCGACCGAGACCACGGCGGCGGTCCGCTCGACGGCCAGCCCGGGGATGAACCGGAAGCTGCAGCTGTGCTCCTGCCCGCAACTGCGCACCACGGCCGCGGCGTCCGGCAGCGGGGTGTCGCCGTCGAAGGCCTGCGCCACCAGCTCCTCGGCGGCCTGCTGGACCGGCGCCGCCCCGTCCGCGAACGCCGGTCCGGCCGCCGTCCCGCCCACCGTCAGCAGTGCGACGGCCAGCGCCGCGCCCCGCTTCACCGCTTGCTCCAGGTGCCCTCGGGGGTCCGCGCGTACACCGCGTCCGGCACCCGTCCCGGCGGCTGCGGCGCCACCTCCAGCAGGCCCGGTTTCGCCGCCGCCCGGCCCGGCGGGCGCAGCGACAGGCAGACGTCCGGTCGGGCGAAGGTCTGCGCGACGATGGAGCTGCCGGTGGCGATGGACGGGCTGTCCACCACCACGTTCTTGATGAACCGTCCGGTGTGGTCGACCGTCAGGATGCCGACCACCCGGGTGACGGCGTTGACGGCGCCGAACTGGATCTCGTCGTTGGAGGAGACGGTGAACACCACCCGGGTGGTCTCCTTCACGGTGGCCTGCCACTGCTTGGCGTAGGACGCCTGGAAGGCGAGTTCGAAGCCGGCCTTGGCCCCCAGGTGGAGCGCGTTGGAGCCGGCCACGGTGCCGGTGACGCCCGTGGTGTCCTGGAACTTGTCCTGGGTGGTGGGGCCCTTGTCCTTGCTCGGCCCGTACTGGACGGTGCTGTTGGTGGTGTCCGTCGCCAGGCTGCCCTGCGCGGCGGCGGTCACCGTGGTGTCGATGCTGCCGGTGACGGTGGCCTTGCCG
Source organism: Kitasatospora cineracea (assembly GCF_003751605.1). NCBI lineage: Bacteria > Bacillati > Actinomycetota > Actinomycetes > Kitasatosporales > Streptomycetaceae > Kitasatospora > Kitasatospora cineracea. The sequence goes on along the minus strand of NZ_RJVJ01000005.1, from coordinate 150,287 downwards.
GAGATCGAGCCGCTGATGTTGTCGGTGCTGCTGCTGGCCACCGTCAGGCTGCGGTCGATCTCCATGTCGTCGCCGGTGCAGTTGATCGCCGCGTTGCCGACCGAGGCGACGGCGCTGCCGAACAGCCCGACGATCCGGTCCGTCACCCGGAACGTGCAACTGCCGGGCCGGTCGCACTGCGAGGCGACCTCCTCGGGCGAGCCCAACCTGGTGTCGCCGTCGTACGCCTCAGCTGCGGGCATCGGGGGCAGCAGCGCCGCTTCCGGCGACCCGGCCGCGGAAGCCGCGGCCGGGGCAGGGGCGGTGGCCGGGACAGCGGCAGGGGCCGTCCCAGTGCTCACCGCCTCGCTTCCCTCGGCGGCCGCAGCGGGGGCGGCGGCCGGCACCAAGCCACCCAGGACCACCAGCCCGGTCAGTGCGGCCCCGGGCAGCAGAGCCGCATGTCCACTGATCCACCTGACCGTTCGCGTGACCGTTCGCGGGCGTGCGGAACCAACCACGGACGTGCTCCTCACTCGTCGACGACCCCCGTGACCGAGCCGCCCGGGCGGGCACCGGGCCCGCGGACGGCCCCCCGGGCCCATCCTCCGCGAACGGCGGATCGCGGGCGAACGGTCGTCGTCGCAGGTGCGCCATTCGATGGCACGTCACCCGGTGGGACGTCAGGACGCGCCCGCCGACGGCCGGTCAGCCCCGCCGCGGGCTCGCTCGGGCAGCGCGAACCAACGCCCGGCCGCCGCCCGGGCCCGTTCGGTGAGCACGCTGTACGGCACGGGTTCGCGGCCGGCCTCCCGCACCAGGTCCTCCAACTGGTCGCGCACCCGCCGCACACTCGACGGGGCCGCCCCGGTCACTCCCAGGATCCGCTCGAACTCCCGCTCGCCGTAGCCGAGTTCCTCCCGGACGACGCCCGCCGGGATACCGGCCAGCTCCAGATCGGCCCGCAACTCTGCGGCGGTACGGGCACGTTCCCCGTCATGCAACGACATCGCGGTTCTCCTCCGGACAACGGGCGGGCCGGCGATCCGCTCCGTCCGTCCGCACCCTACGCCGCCCCACCGGCCTCCTCGGCCTCCTCGGCCGGCTCCGCCGCCTCCTGCGCGGCCATCACCTCGTCGCCGTGCTCGAAGGCCCACGCGCCGAAGGCGTCGATGGCGGGCAGCAGGGTGCGGCCCAGCGCGGTGAGCCCGTAGGCCACGCCCGGACGGCCGGGGCCCGGCGGGCGGCGGTCGACCAGGCCGTTGTACTGGAGGCGGCGCAGCGTCTCGGTGAGCACCTTGGAGCTGATCCCGCCGATCCGCCCGCGCAGCTCGACGGGTCGCAACGGGCCCTCGCGCAGCGACCAGAGCACGACGGCGTTCCAGGTGTTGGAGAGCAGGTCGAAGGCGAGGCGGGCCCGGCAGTCGGCGAGCAGCGGATCGGTGTTCACGTACCGAATGGTGCCCGACGGCCTCCCTAGGCTCGCATCCGAGGCCCTCACCCTCACGAAGTCACCACCAACAGGCTTGGAACGAACGGGAGTCAGTCGATGCGGATCGGCATTCTGGGCACGGGAAACATGGCGGACGCACTGGGCACCCACTGGGCCCGGGCCGGGCACCGCCTCACCGTCGGCGGCCGCGACCTGGCGGCGGCCCGCCGCGCGGCCGACCGGATCGGCGGCGGGGCCCGGGCCGGCGACCTGCGCGCGGCGGTGACGGACGCCGAAGTCGTGCTGGTGGCCCTGCCGTTCGGCCCGAGCACGGAGGTCGTCCGCGCGCTCGCCGAACCGCTCGCGGGCCGGACCCTGATCGACTGCACCAACCCGGTGGGCCCGGGCTTCCGCCTGCTGACCGGCCAAGGCCCGTCCGCCGCCGAGCAGTTGGCCGCCGCCGCACCGGAGGCCCGGGTGGTGAAGGCGTTCAACCTGTGCCACCAGGACGTCTGGCGGATGCACCCCCCGGTCTTCGACGACCGCCCCCTCGCCGTCCCGCTGTGCGGCGACGACCCCGCGGCCCTGGCCCGAGTCTCCACCCTGGTCGCCGACCTGGGCTGTACCCCGGCCCCGGCCGGCCCCCTCGCCCGGGCCGCCCTGCTGGAGGCCACCGCCGCCCTCTTCATCGGCCTGTGGGTCGACACGGGCACGGACGTCCAGGCGATCGCGCCCCCGCTCACCCACGCCTTCGGACCCGCCACTGCCCCGGCCACCGCACCGCACCCAGCCCGCTGACCGCGCCCGCGGCCTCGGCCACCCCTCGGCCACCTGCTGCGCCCCGGCCGTCACAGGGCGCGCAGCAGGTGGTCCGCCGGGGCGTAGTCGATCTTCCAGTCGGTGTAGACCCCGGTCGCGCCGTCCCGGTGGCAGCGCAGCCCCACCGTCACCCAGCGGACCGCCCCGTCGGCCGTCAGCGTGAAGGCCACCGCGGCCTCGAACTCGTCGCCGCCGCAAGGGCATTCGGCCACCTCCGGGTCGGCCTCCTGCCAGACCTCGGCGCTGTCCGCGAGGAAGGCCCGCCCCTCGCAGCGCACGCACTCCCGTCCGGCGCAGCCCTGGGTGTCGTCCACCCAGACGGTGAACACCCGCCCGCCGCACTCCTCGCACACGCACCCGCCCAGCACCGCCGGGGCGTCCCCGACGGCCTCCCGCAGGTGCGCCGCCAACTCCGCGGAGACGTCCCCGCCCACACCCGCCCGCTGCTGCCGTTCCGCGTCCATGTCCCCATCCTGGCAAAGCCGTCCGACATCCCCCCGACCCCGGTCACGTCCTGCGGCGGGCCACCAGTTCGCGGGCGGCGTCCGCGCAGTGCGGGAAGTCGAAGGCGAAGCCGGCCTCCAGCAGTCGCCCCGGCACCACCCGGCGGCTCTTCAGCAGCAGTTCGGTGTCCGTCCGGAGCGCGAACGCGCCGAGCTCCGCCATCCAGCGGGTGGCGGGCAGGCCCAGCGGCACGCCGTTCGCGCGCCGCAGCTCCCGCATCAACTCCCGGTGCGGCAAAGGGTTCGGGGCCGCCAGGTTGACCGGGCCGGCCAACTCCTCCCGCTCGGCCAGGAAGCGCACCGCCCGGACGAAGTCGTGCTCGTGGATCCAGGACACGTACTGCCGTCCGCCCGCGACCGGCCCGCCCAGGCCGAGCCGGGCCAGCCAGGACAGCACGTCGAAGACCCCGCCCCGGTCCGGGCTGAGGACCATCGCGCTGCGCAGCGCCACCTTCCGGGTGGCGGGCGTCGCGGCCGCCTCCTGCGCGGCCTCCCAGTTCCGGGCGATCCGGACGCTGTACTCCCAGTAGTCGGGGACGTCCGGTTCGCTGCCGCCGACCAGGCCGGTCGCCTCGTCGTTCGGGGCGTCGAAGCGGTGCGCGTACACCGTCGCCGTGCTCATCTGCAGCCAGACCCGGGGCGGACGGGCCGCGGCGGCGATCGCCTCGCCGACCACCCGGGCCGAGTCGACCCGGGAGTCCATCATCTGCCGGAGGTTCTCCGGCGTGTAGCGGCAACTGACGGTCCGGCCGGCCAGGTTGACCACGACGTCGGCCCCGTCCAGCTGCTCGGCCCAGCGGCCGAGGGTCCGACCGTCCCAGGCCGTGTGGTGCGGGGCGGTGGGCGTCCGGGTGAGGATCACCACCTGGTGCCCGTCGGCGCGCAGCGCGCGCTCCAGCATCGTGCCGACCTGCCCGGTCCCGCCGGGGATCACGTACTTCACGGGAAAGAACGTACACCTATCACTGAACGCGTTCAATTCCTTCCCGCCCCGGCCGCCGCCCACCCTGTCCGCCCCGCCTGCTATCCCTGTGCCGGTGAACACCGAACAACCGGACCCGGCCGAACTCGCCACCCTCCGCCGCACCTTCGCCGGCCTCGACGGCGTCGCCGACCCCCTCGGCTGGCCCGCCGTGCACGCCTTCGAGGCCCGGCACGGCGTGGTGCTGCCCGAGCCCTACCGCACCTTCGTCGCCGAGATCGCCGACGGCTCCCGCAGCGGCCCGCCCGACCACGGCCTGATCGGACTCGCCGCCCTCCCCTCCGACTGGGGCACCGGCCGCCCCGCCCGCGAACTCTCCCGCCCTTCCCGCTCACCGCCGCCTGGAACTGGGAGAGCGACGGGGAAACCCCCGAGGAAGAACTCGACACCCTGGTCGAACAGGTCTGCAACGACGGCTCGGTCGTCCTCGGCACCGACGGCTGCGGCATGTACTGGCACCTGATCGTCACCGGCCCCCACCGCGGCCACATCTGGTTCGTCGCCGACGTCGGCGCCACCCCCTTCGGCACCGATTTCGGCCACACCACCGCCCCGGCCGGCTTCGCCGCCTGGGTCACCCACTGGCACACCGGCCGCCCCTGGTTCGACGCGGACGCCTGACGCCCCCTGCCCCGAACACGACCCCCAAAGCGACAGAGCCCACCCCTTCCCACCCAGCACCGCCAACAAGATTTTCGGCTGCAAACATGGCCCCGCCGACAACAGAGCCCGCCCCCTCCCACCCGACTGCGAGCATGCTCCTGTCGGCAACAGGGCCCGCCCCCTCCCGCCCTCCCCACCCAACCTCGGCAACAAAGCCCCCTCCCCACCCCCTCCCACCCGACTGCGAGCATGGTCCTGTCGGCAACAGGGCCGGAATATCGAGATGTCGACCGGGGAGACCGGATGGAGCTACGGCAGCTGCGCTGCTTCGTCGCCGTCGCGGAGGAGTTGCACTTCGGACGCGCCGCCGAGCGGCTGCTGCTCGGCCAGCCCGCCGTGAGCCAGCAAGTGCGGCGGTTGGAGCGCGAGTTGAGGGTCGAGCTGTTCGACCGCTCGCCGCGCCACGTACGGCTGACCCCGGCGGGCGAGCGCTTCCTGCCGGCGGCCCGGAACGTGCTGGCGGCCGAGGACGCGGCCCGCGCCCTCGCCGCCGACCTGGCCGCGCCGACCGTGTTGCGGCTCGGCACCGTCACCGGTCTCGGAGAGCGGCTGGACGACATCCTGGACGCCTACCGCCGACAGGCCCCGACCGTGCGCGTCGAGCTCGACTCGTTCCCCGTCCGGGAGCGGCTGACCCGCCTCGCGGACGGACGGCTCGACGCCGCGTTCGTCCGCGGCACCGTCCCGCACCAGAACCAGGACCCGGACCAGAACCAGAACCAGGACCCGGACCCGGACCAGAACCCGGACCAAGCCCAGGACCAGGCCCCGGACCTGCGCTACCTCCCGCTCTGGCAGGACGAGTTGGTGATCGCCCTGCCCGCCGGGCACCCGCTCGCCGACCGTCCCGAGGTCGACCTCGCCGACCTCGCCGCCCTGCCCCTGCTGCTGACCGAGCGCCGCAACCACCCGACCCTGGTCGACCTGGTGACGGCGGCCTGCGCGGAGGCCGGTTTCCGGCCGCTGCTCGGCCCGCCGCACAGCACCCTGCAGAACACCCTCGCCTCGATCGGCACCGGCGCCCCGATGTGGACGGTGGTGTACGCCGCCAACGCCCGGATGACCAACACCCGCCGGATCGCCTTCCGCCCGTCCCGCACCCCGCTGACCCTGCCGGTGTCGCTCGCCGTCCGGCGCTCCGCCCCGCTGCCCCGGCTGCTCCTCGCCGCCTGCCGCAACCCCACCACCTCCATCACTTCCCCCGCCCCCACCAGCAACGATCAGGATTCGTGATCGCTGCGAGAGCGAATCGGGTCTGGGTGCGGACGGCCGGATCCGGTGGACTGGTGTCGGCCGGAAGGACCGGCCCGCAGGACGGATCACCAGGAGTCGAAGATGCCGATCGTCACCATTCAGCAGGGCCCGCGCCAGGTCGAGCAGAAGCGCGAGCTGGTCGAGCGGATCACCGCGGCCTTCGTGGAGACCCTCGAGTGCCCGGCCGAGAGCGTGCTGGTGTGGATCCAGGAGTACCCGGCCGAGAACTGGGGCAAGGCCGGCAAGCTCACCGCCGACCGGTAGCACCACCGCCCCGGGCGGTGCGCGGTGTCCGAGCACCCGCGCCCGCCCGGGACGGCCGCGCCACGCCGCCTCACTCCCCGGCGGCCGCACCCAGGGCGCCCGCCGCTGGCCCGGCTCCACCTGCTCGCGCCAGTACCGGAAGACCACCCCGGTAACGGTCTCCAACCGCCGGGCGGCGATCAGCCCGGTCTCCGGACCCGCCCCGCCCGCGTCACACTCGAACGCGACCAACACCTCCGGCAGCCCTCCAGCCACCCCGCCCACCCCCACCGTCCCGACCGCCCCGGCCACCCGTTCCACCTCGGCCGCCGTCGCCTCCCGGAACACCGGGTCCATGAAATACTCCGGGCACTGAACGAACACCGGTTCGTGGAAGCGCAGTTCGAGCCCGTGGTGGTACGACAGGTCGAAGTCCGCGCCCAGCACGAACAGCCCCGGCTGCGCGGGCAGCACGTCCCACTCCCACCACGGGCCCTCCGGCAGTTCCGGCACCACCCGCACCACCCGCACCGCTCCTCACCTACCGGGAACCCGTTCCTGGACGATGACGCACTCGCCCTCGCCGACGGGCTCCTCGAAGTCGGCGAAGTAGCGTTCCAGCAGTTCGTCGGAGACGGTGACGCTGTTCGCGTCGTCCCGCTGGTTGCGGTCGGCCAGTCGGCGTCGCAGGGTCACGAGATCGGCCTTGAGGCGGATCAGCTCCCATCGGCACCCGTGGCTCTCGATCGCGGCCTTGTACCGGTCCCGGGTGGCCCGGCTCCAGAAGCTGTAGTCGATGACGGTCGGCAGCTTCGCCTCCAGCAAGCGGATCAGCTTCCCCCACAGCTCCTGCTCGATGGCGGACTTGAGCCGCTCGTACTCCGCCGGGTCGAGGTCGGCCCCGTCGCGCCCGGTGCGCGCCCACACCACCTCGTCGATCGACAGCCGGGTGTAGCCGCGGCGTTCGAGGGCCTGCGCGTAGGTGCTCTTGCCCGAGCCGGGCAGGCCGCACATCATCACGACGAGGCCGCGCTCCGTCCCGTCCAGGTGCGGCAGAAGGTCCGCTTCTTCCATGCGGGCGAGGCTAACGCGCAGGCGGGTGGTCGCGCTCGGGGTTTCCCCGGTGCCGGACTCGCGCCCGCCCGACCGCGCCCCTTCCCCGCCCGACCGCGCCCCTTCCCCGCTTGACCGCGCCCCTTACCCGCCCGCCGGAGGTCAGAGTTCGTCCGCCCAGGGCGGGTTGGCTCCGGCGACGGCGACCGTCCGGGCGGCGACCCGGGCGGCGAAGGTACAGGCGTGCTCCAGGTCCGCAGGGGTGAGGGAGTCGAGGCGGCCGCCGAGGTGGCCCTGGGCGGCGAGCGAGTGGAGCAGGCCGGCGGTGAAGGCGTCGCCCGCACCGACGGTGTCGGCCACCGGTGTCGCGGGGGCGGGGACCCGGATCCGGTGGCCGTCCAGCGAGGCGAGCGCGCCGCGTTCGGCGAGCGTCACCACGACCAGGCGGGCGCCCGCCGCGTGCCAGCGGTCGCAGGCGTCCTCGGGGGCGGTGCCGGGCAGCAGGGTGTGCAGGTCGTCCTCGCTGAGGCGCAGCAGGTCGGCCAGGGCGCACCAGCGGTCGAGCCGCTGCCGGTAGGTGTCGGGGTCGACCAGCAGCGGGCGGACGTTGGGGTCGACGGAGACGGTGGTGTGCGGGCGGGCGGCGGCGAGCAGGTCCTCGATCCGCGGGCCGCCGGGTTCGCGGACCAGGGCGAGCGAGCCGGTGTGCAGGCACACCGAGCCGTCCTGGCGGGCGGTGGCGAGTTCGGTGCCGGTCCACTGCCAGTCGGCGGTGGCCTCGGCGTGGAAGGAGTACTCGGCACGGCCGTCGTCGTCGAGTGCGGCCACGGCCAGGGTGCTGGGTTCGGTGGCGGTGACGGTGCCGGTCAGGTCGACGCCGGAGCCGGCCAGGTGGGCGCGGAAGAGGGCGCCGAACGGGTCGGCGGAGATCCGGCCGACGAACCTGGTGGGCGTGCCGAGCCGGGCCAGGGCGACGGCGGTGTTCGCCGGGCCGCCGCCGGGCAGCACCCGCAGCGCGAGTTCGCCCGGCCGGGCCCCGTCGCGTTCGACGAAGGCGTCGGCGACGCACTCGCCGACCACGGTGATCTGCCGACCCGCCACGGCGATCTGCCGACCTGCCATCGAAACCAGCCTCCCAACAGGGCGAACACACATCCGGCGGTCCGGACTCCATCACCGCGACCCGCCCGTAGTCAACGCGCGGACCGCCGCCCGGGTCACCCCGGCGGCACCGGTCCGGCGCCGATGTACGTTTCAGCGCGCCGGGGTGGACAGCCACCCTCAAGTGGGAGCGCTCCCAAGACTCTTGACGATCCAGCTCCCTGTCTGGCTTCATATGGCAAGCCCGCGCGGGCAGTCAGTGGGAGCGCTCCCGATCTTCCCCCACCACGACCGGCCGCCCCACCCCGTCCGCCCCGCGGGCCGCACAACCGAATATCACGAACGTCTCGGACCACCCCACCCCCACCGGACGCCCCCACCCGCGTCCAGAGAGGAACGAGACCCATGCGCCTCCAGCTGCGCCGGCGCCTGTCGCGCCGATTGGCGGGCTGTGCCGCGGCCCTGGCCGCCGCGCTCGTCACCACGCTCGCCGCCCCGGCGGCCCCCGCGGCCCAGGCCGCCACCACCACCGCCGGCTCCGCCGCCACGGCCGCCGCGTCCACCGCCGGAGCCGGCTACTGGCACACCAGCGGCCGGCAGATCCTGGACGAGGCCGGGAACCCGGTGCGAATCGCGGGCATCAACTGGTTCGGCTTCGAGACCTCCAACTACGTGCCCCACGGCCTGTGGAGCCGCGACTACAAGTCGATGATCGACCAGATGAAGTCGCTGGGCTACAACACCATCCGGATGCCGTACAGCGACGACATCTTCAAGGGCACCACCCCTTCCAGCCTGAACACCTCCGGCGGGATGAACGCCGACCTGGTCGGCCTGAACTCGCTCGGCGTGATGGACAAGCTGGTCAACTACGCGGGCAGCATCGGCATGAAGGTCATCCTGGACCGCCACCGCCCGGACTCCGCCGGGCAGTCGGCGCTCTGGTACACCGCCTCGGTGCCGGAGACGACCTGGCTGGCGAACCTCAAGTCGATCGCCGCCCGGTACGCGAACAACCCCGCCGTGATCGGCATCGACCTGCACAACGAGCCGCACGACCCGGCCTGTTGGGGCTGCGGCGACCAGGCCACCGACTGGCGACTGGCCGCCCAGCGCGGCGGCGAGGCGGTGCTGTCGGCCAACCCGAAGCTGCTGATCTTCGTCGAGGGCGTGCAGAGCTTCAACGGCAGCTCGTACTGGTGGGGCGGCAACCTGCAGGGCGCGGGGCAGTACCCGGTCCAACTGAGCGTCCCCAACCGGGTGGTGTACTCGGCGCACGACTACGCGACCAGCGTGGCGCAGCAGACCTGGTTCTCCGACCCGAGCTTCCCGTCGAACATGCCGGGCGTCTGGGACAAGAACTGGGGCTACCTGTTCAACCAGAACATCGCGCCGGTGTGGGTCGGCGAGTTCGGCACCACGCTCCAATCCACCGTCGACCAGGCGTGGTTGAAGGCGCTGGTGCAGTACCTGCGGCCGACCGCGACGTCCGGCGCGGACTCCTTCCAGTGGACGTTCTGGTCGTGGAACCCCAACTCCGGTGACACCGGCGGCATCCTGAACGACGACTGGACGACGGTCAACACGGTCAAGGACGGCTACCTGGCCTCGGTCAAGGCGCCCGGCTTCGGCTCCTCCACCGGCGGCAACCCGGGCGGCGGCGACGTCCAGGCCCCGTCCGTCCCGGGCGGGTTGGCGGTCGGCGCCACCACGGCGAGCAGCGTGTCGCTGTCCTGGACGGCGTCCACCGACGACACCGCGGTCACCGGCTACGACGTGTACCGCAACGGCACGAAGGTCGGCTCGTCGACCGGAACCTCCTACACCGACAGCGGGTTGAGCGCGGCGACGGCGTACAGCTACACCGTCCGGGCGAAGGACGCGGCGGGCAACGTCTCGGCGGCCTCGGCCGCGGTGACGGCGACCACCGCGACGGCCGGCGGCGGGACGAACGCCGGGTGCTCGGCGGCGGTCAGCCTGAACGACTGGGGCAGCGGCCTGACCGCGACGGTCACGGTGACCAACACCGGCACCACGGCCGCCAAGGGCTGGCAGGTCTCCTGGACGTGGCCCACCAGCCTGCAGATCAGCAGCAGTTGGAGCACGAACGTGACCCGCAGCGGGCAGACCGTCACCGCGACGAACCTGCCCTACAACGGGGCGCTGGCCCCGGCGGCGTCCACCTCGTTCGGCGTCCAGGCGACCCGGACCGACGCCTCGGCCGCGGCCACCGCGACGGCGGTGTGCACCGCCACCTCCTGACCGGCTCCCCGCAACAGGCCGTCCACCGCCGACCGGTCCCTCCGGTCGGCGGTGGACGCGTTCGCGTAAACGCGTTCGTGCGGTGGACGCGTTCGCGCGGCGGATGCGTTCGCGCGGCGGAACGGGACGGTTCAGCCGGTGCGGCGGGCCTCGAGGAAGCCGGAGCCGTCGAAGCTCCCGGTGGACGGCAGTCGGCGTCCGAGCGCGTCGGCGAGCGCGGTGATGGCGGTGTACTCGGTCCGCCAGCCGTGGGCGTCCAGCCAGTCGGCGGTGCCGGCGCCGAGGCCGCCGCGCCACAGCGCGGTCATCTCGGCGAGCGGCCCCTCGGCGGTGACCTGCGAGACGTCGCGGCCCTGCTCGGTCAGCAACCGGCTGCCGGGGGCGGAGAGTTCGCCGACGGTGGTGAGCAGCCGCTCGGCCTGGCCGGCCTCCAGGTAGACCAGCAGTCCCTCGGCCAGCCAGGCGGTGGGCTGCCCGGGGTCGAAGCCGGCCGCGACCAGTCGGTCCGCCCAGTCGGGGTCGGCCAGGTCGGCGGGCAGCGCGGTGCGGGCGCAGGCCGCGGCGGCTCCCTGCTCGTCGAGGACCTCCTGCTTGAAGTCGAGGACGGGCGGCAGGTCGACCTCGAACAGCCGGGTGCCGGTCGGCCAGGCCAGCCGGTAGGCGCGGGTGTCGAGCCCGGCGGCGAGCAGCACCACCTGGCCGGCGCCGGCGGCGAGCAGCCGGTCGTCGTAGAAGCGGGTCCGCATGATGCCCCGGGCCACCAGCCACTGGGCGAGCGGCCCGGCCGGTCCGGCGGTGGGCATCGGGGTGCCGGAGGCCGCGATGAACGCCAGGGCGTAGGGGTCGGTGAACAGCGGGTCCGGCCGGCTGCTCTCGTAGGCCCGGACCCGGGCCACCGAGAGCGCGGTGCGCGAGACGGGGCTCAACCGGGCGGCCCGGGGCGCGTCGGGGCCCGGGCCTGGGCCGGGTTCGGGTTCGGGTTCGGGTTCCGCGGGCTCGTTCGTCGTCATGCCCGCCAAACTACATCGCCACAGATACATCTGTGAAGATGCATCTGTGGCGGCAGATGACGTCGGCGCCCAGGACATCGGCCCCAGTACATCAGTCCTGATGCATCAGCACCGATGCAGTGGCGCGCTAGCCTGTCCGCCATGGACGGCGTACGACTTCTGCGACTGGGCAAGCGGCTGACCGAGCTGGGCCGCGCGATGGTCACCGAGCACGCCTCGGCGACGCTCACGCCGGGCGAGATCGCGGTGGTCTCCGACGTGTACCAGCACCCGGGCAGCTCGGTGCAGGACATCCGGGTCCGCACCGGCTTCGCCCAGAGCCACGTCTCCACCTCGGTGGCCCGGCTGCGCGAACGCGGCCTGCTGGACGCCGAGCCCGACCCCGCCGACGGCCGCCGCACCCTGCTGTCCGTCTCCACAACCGCCCGCGACTACGTCCGCGCCCGGGCCGCCCGCCCCGCCGAACCGCTCCTCGCCGCGGCCCTGCCCGACCCCGCCCAGGCCCGGCGGGCCGCCGAACTGCTCGACGAACTCGCCGCCCTGCTGCTCCCCGCCCCGCCACCGCCCGCCCCCTGACCCGGCCCGCACCGGCCCGGCCGATCAGGGCAACGACGCGGCCGCCGGACGGGCGGGCCCCGCCACCGTCGGTGAGCATGGAACGGACCGAACGCCCATCGGGTCCGAGCCCAGCCCAGCCCACGGAGGCCGTGAATGATCCAGATCGCCGACATCCGGGAGTGGCGCAGCCACGACGTGGTCGACCAGGACGGCAAGAAGATCGGCAGCCTGGAGAACATCTACGTCGACACCGCCACCGACGAACCGTCCTTCGCCACCGTGACGATCGGCCTGCCCGGCCGGCACCGCCTGGTGTTCGTGCCGATCGCGGACGCGGTGGCCGGCCCCGGCTACCTGCGGGTGCCGTTCAACCGCGGCGACGTGAAGAACGCCCCGTCCATCGGCACCGACGATGTGCTCACCGCCGAACAGGAGCCCGAGGTCTTCGCCCACTACCACCTCGACTACGTCACCGGCGCGGGCGGCGAACGCCGCCTGGCCCGCCGCTGAACACCGCAGGCGGGCCCGGGCGGGAGTCCGGCCCGCCTCAGGCCGACAGCAGCCCGGCCAGCCCGCCGTCCCAGTCGATCCGCTCCGACTCGCGGCCCAGCGGCACCGCCTCGGCGGTGGCGGCCAGGAACGCCGCGAGTTCGGCGCGCCCGACGGCGAGCACCACCGCGGCGGCCCCGTGCCCGAGCACCAGGCCCAGGCAGTCGCCGTCGAGCGGCGCGCAGCGGATGTCGCCCTCCCCGACCGGCCCGTGCAGCGCGGCCAGCAGCGTCTCCCGGGACAGCACCCAGCTGGCCCCGGCGGCGCGCGGGCCGAAGTCGAGGCGCACCGCGTACGGGTCGTCGGGCAGGTAGCGCCAGTCGGTGTCGAGGGCGACGGCGCTGCCGTCGGGGGCGAGCAGGTGCAGGACGAGCTGCTCGGTGACGGGGCCCATGGCGGTGCTCCCTTCCGGGTCGTTTCCGTGGTGCACGGGCGGTTCGGACGGTTCGGGGGTCGGGGCAGGTCGAGCGGTTCCAGCACGTCCGGCGGTTCCAGCGCCTCCGGTGGTTCCAGCGAGTCCGGCGGGTCGGGCGAGCTGGGCGGGTCGGGCGGTTCAGGCGGCGAGGTGCTGCCGGTGGTCCTCGACGTGGGCCTTGAAGGCGGCGAGCTCGTCGATGACCCGGCGGTCGGTGAAGCCGAGGCCCTCGACCAGGTGGTCCCACAGGCCGTGCGGTTCGGTGTCGAGCTGGAGCATCAGCCGGGTGGCGTGGTCGGTGACCCGGTGGAAGGTGACGACTCCGGAGTGTCCGGGCAGGTCGGGACCGCCGCTCCAGGCGATCCGGTCGGGCGGCAGCACTTCGGTCGCGGTGGCGCCGCGGTCGGCCCCGCCGCGCATGCAGGCGGGCAGCGACGAGCGGGTGGTCCACTCGCGGTAGACGGTGCCGATCGGCGCGTCGATCTCGATGGATTCCTCGATCCGGCCCATGGGTGTTCCCTCCTCCTCCGAAACATCCGGAACGCAGCGAACGTCCCGGACATCCCGGAACATCCTGTAGCGTCCGGAGCGCGGTCGCCGGGTGCGGTCCGCGTCCGGGGCCCGTCTGCCCCGCCCGCTGCCGTGCATGCACGTTCGAGCGCACCGTTCGCCGAACCCGTCACCCGGAAACCGCCCCGGAACCACCCGGGCGTAGTCTTCACAAGATGTCCACACGGGTGGCAGGCATGACCGGCGATTGCCCGGGTACCCGGGGACGGACCGGCCGGAGACGAGGAAAGGACTGGCATGCGCGTGCCCACTGATGAACTTCTCCTGATCGCCCCCACCGAGGCTGCCTCCGACCAGCTCGGAGCGCCCTCCGCCGTACCGGCCCCCAGGGCCGCCGCGGCGGACATCCGCCTCCCGGGGCTCGACCCGGAGCTGGCGGGGCTGCTCGCCGACCCGGCCCACACCACGCCCGCCGACGCCCGCGAGCTGACCCGGGTACTGCTGCGGCGGCTGGCCGACCTGGAGGAGGGCACCCGGGAGTTCAGCTACGTCCGCTCCACCCTGATCGAGCTGAACCTGACCCTGGTCCGGTTCGCCATCCGCCGCTTCGGGCACAGCAAGGAGCCGTACGAGGACCTGCTGCAGGTCGGCTCGGTCGGCCTGATCAAGGCGATCGACCGGTTCGACCCGCACCTCGGCGTCGAGTTCACCACGTACGCGGTGCCCACCATCGTCGGCGAGATACGGCGCCACTTCCGGGACACCACCTGGTCGGTGCACGTGCCGCGCCGCCTGCAGGAGCTGCGCCTGGACCTGGCGAAGGCGCAGGACGCGCTGGCCCAGACCCTGGACCGGGAGCCGACCGTCGCCGACCTCGCCGAGCACCTCTCGATCTCCGAGGAGGAGGTGATCGAGGGACTGACCGCGGCGAACGCACACACCGCGGGCTCCCTCGACCTGACCTCCCCGGGCGAGGGCGACGGGCAGCAGCCCGCCGAGCGGCTCGGCCGGGTGGACGGGCGGTTCGCGCTGGTGGAGAACCTGGTGGCGCTGAAGCCGCTGATCGCCCAGCTCCCGGAGCGGGATCGGGAGATCCTGGCGATGCGGTTCGGCGAGGACCTCACCCAGTCGCAGATCGGCGCCCGCCTCGGCCTGTCCCAGATGCACGTGTCCCGGCTGCTGTCCCGGACGCTGGCCCGGCTGCGCACCGGTCTGGACGCGACGGACTGACAGCCCGTCGATTCTCGTTGCTGCGACGGCTTCCGCCGTCCGCACCTCCCGCACCGGGCACCCCCGTCTCGACCGCCGTGCCCGTCGGTGCGTAAGGTCGAGGCAGGTCGGTCGAAGGAACAGGACGAGGATGCCAGCCGAGAACATGCCCGTAGCCCCTCTGGCGGTCGACGTCCGGCGCACGCCCTCCAGAGCCGCCGTGTGCGCGCTCTCAGGCGACCTGGACATCGAAACCCTGGCCCCCGCCCGGGAAGCGCTCGACCTGCTGGTCGCCGAGCGCCCCCGTGCGCTGGTCATCGATCTCGGACGGGTCGACTTCTGCGACTCGTCCGGGTTGAACCTGCTGCTCCAAACCAGGATGGCCGCCGCCGACGAGGGGCTGTCCTTCCACCTGGCGGCGCTCTCCGGGCCGGTCCGGCACCTGCTCGAACTGACCGGCGCGAAGGCCGTGTTCACCATCCACGAGACGGTGGACGCGGCCCTCGCGGCGGACGGCTGACCGGCCGCCGTGCCTTCAGCCACCAGCCGTACCCGCACACCGTCGGCCGCACCGGGAATAATCCGGGCACGGCCGGGAAACCGACCCGTGAGAGCAGACCGTGAGAGCGTCGTCGAGAACGAAGGGAACCCGCACGTGACACCGAGCCGGGGCACCCTGGACGGCGACCGCCCGGACGCCGGGTCGGCGCTGCCCCCCGGGGGGCAGCGCCGACGCCTGCGACTGGCGGGCGTCCCGCGCCCGGTCGCCCGGGCCCGGGCGTTCACCGCGGAGGCGCTGGGCGACTGGTCCTGGGCGGCGCCGCCCGACCCGGACCTCGCCGAGGACGTCGTCCTGCTGGTCGCCGAACTGGTCGGCAACGCGATGCTGCACGCCGGCGGCCCGCTCGAACTGGTCCTCGACGCGACGCCCGAGCGGCTGCGGATCGAGGTCTCCGACACCTCCGAGGTGCTGCCCACGCTGCGCACCCCGCACCGCCCCGGCCTGCCCGGCGGACACGGCCTGTACATCGTGCAGCGCACCGCCGACCGCTGGGGAGCGGACCTGCACGCGCAGGGCAAGTCCATCTGGGCGGAGATCGACGTCACCCGGCTGCTCGCGTAGCCGTCGGCCGGACGGCCTTCCGGCCTTCAGCCGTACCCCGCGCACGACGGAGGCGGTCCCCGTACCTTCCGGGGACCGCCTCCGTCGTGTCGCCACG
The DNA here is from genome assembly GCF_003751605.1 of Kitasatospora cineracea. Classification (NCBI taxonomy): domain Bacteria; kingdom Bacillati; phylum Actinomycetota; class Actinomycetes; order Kitasatosporales; family Streptomycetaceae; genus Kitasatospora; species Kitasatospora cineracea. The sequence goes on along the minus strand of NZ_RJVJ01000005.1, from coordinate 134,525 downwards.
CTCTCCGCGCCGTGCCGCGCCCTGCGCGCCGCGCCCGTACGCGGTCAGCGGTCAGCGGTCAGCGGTCAGCGGACGCGGTTGCGCCGGCGGCGGCGCAACATGCTGCGCCGCTCCTCCTCGGTGTAGCCGCCCCAGACGCCGTAGCGTTCGCGGGCGGCCAGCGCGTGCCGCAGGCAGCGTTCGCGGACGGGGCAGCGCGCACAGACGGCCTTGGCGGCGCGGTCGCGGTCTTCGTGGGCCTGGCCGCGCTCTCCGGCCGGGTGGAAGAACAGCTGGGAGTCGGCGGCGCGGCAGGCGCCGGCGAACTGCCAGTCCCACTCCTCCTCGATGGCGCCGGGCAGGCGCGAGATCACGGTCATCGGGTGCTCCTTCCGTCGGACGGTCCGATCAGCGGTGGAACAGCCGGTCGGATGAACGGATGTTCTGTCCGTCTAACCGCGATCCGTCGACCGAAGCCCCCGTCCCGACCGGAAGCGCCCGTTCCCACCGGAAGCACCCGTTCCTCCGGGGGCGTCCTGCCCGGCGCGGCCGCTCAGCCCTCCTCGGGCTCGGGCGGTGAGGAGACCGGCACGGCGAACTCGGGGCCGTCCTCGGGGACTTCTCGCTCTCGTCCGGCGGCGGCGAGCCCTCGGCGGTCATCCGGGCCTCCGGGGTCTCGGTGGGCGGCCACTCGTCGGCCGGCGCGCCTTCGTGGGTCCCGTGCGTGTGCTGCTGCGACATGCTCTCTCCCTCGGCTTCGTCTCGGTCCCCCTCTTCTCTCCATCCTGGCCCCCGCGACGCACCACCGCCCCACCCGCAGCCCGGCGGCCACCGGCGTGTCGGGGCGGGACAAGCGGGCGGGTTCCTGGACGGGCGGGTGTCGGCTGGCAGGTTCGGCGGGGACGGGGCACGGTGGTGGGACGGGGGGTGTCGTGCACCGCCGCGAGAGGAGAGGCCATGTCGTCGAAGCGCCGCCGCAAGAAGAAGGCCCGCGCGAGGCGCGGAGCGAACCACCGCCGTCGGCCCCAGTGCTGACCGCGGGACGCCCCGCCCCCGCCGTCGACCACTGACGACGCCGAAGCGGCCGCCGCACCGGAACCCCAGCCCCGGTGCGGCGGCCGCTTCACCGTGTCCGGCGCCGCCGGTCCCGCCGCCCTCGTCGCCCCCGCTGCCTGCTCAGCCGCGCGCGGCGCCCGCCCGGGCGGTCGGGGTGCCGGCGGCGCGGGCCGTCGCGGCGGCTCGGATCGGGGACAGGCCGCACGCCCAGACCATGACCGCGCCGAGCAGCCGGGCCAGCGGCCGGTCCCAGAGCCGGCGCACGGCCCAGGGGCGGTGGATGCCGAGGCCGCGGCGGGCCCAGCCGGGCAGCAGGCCGACGGCCGCGTTGGTGAGGACCCGGACGGCGAGGCGTTCGCGCCGGGTGCGGCCGAAGTCGCGCAGCAGGGCGACGGCCTCCAGCGCCTCCGGGGTGGCCCGCAGCGCGCCGCGCACCCCGGCCAGGTAGCGGGCGAGTCCGGCGCGCGAGACGGGAACGCCGTCCGCGCCCAGGAGTTGGCCGATCTGGGCGACCTCGGCGAGATAGTCGTCGCGCTCCGGCCCGCTCAACCTCCCGTGCCCGGCGAAGACTTGGTAGCCGGCCAGGAAGCAGGCGGCCTCCGCGGTGTGCACCCAGCACAGCAGGTCGGGGTCGTCGGCCCGGTACGGGCGGCCCTCGGCGTCCCGGCCGCGGACGTGGCCGTGGATGCGGCGCACGCCCGCGATCGCGGCCTCGGCCGCGGCGGAGGAGCCGAGCGTGGTGGTGGAGACGAAGCGGGCGGTGCGGTGCAGCCGGCCGACCGGGTCGGTGCGGTAGTCGGAGTGCTCGGCCACGGCGCGCATCGCCACGGGGTGCAGCGACTGCAGCATCAGCGCGGCGAACCCGCCGACCAGCATCCCGGCCGGGTGCGCGTGCACCCGCCACACCACGCTGGCGGGCCCGAACAGCCCGGGGTCGCCGACCGGCCGGTCGTAGCGCTCCAGGTGCAGGTCGGCACCGTGCACCGTGGAGTTGATCTCCCGCAGCAGTCGGCGGCGCACCGCCTCCACCGGCCGCCGCCACCCGGCGCCCGGTGCGATCCGTCCGGCCGCCACCCGCCCGTCCGCGACCCGTCCGTCCGTCATCCCGCACCGCCGTTCCCCGGTCCGCCCCGGCCGCGCTCCGGCCGCTCGCCGCCACCCTACGTCGGGGCGGTGCCCGGGCGGGACGGTCCGGGCGGGACGGAAAGCGCCGGAGGGCGGGACGAAAACGGGGCTGACAGTTCGCCGATCGGCGGCTACGATCACCGACGATGACTACGTATGGATTGGGGGTCCCGTCCTGCCGAAGTGAGTGCTGATGCACGACACTTCCCTCCTGGACGAGGACACTCGGAACAGTTTCTGGTCGCGCGTGCGGCGTTTCGCCGTCCCCCCGACCATGATCGAGACCGCCACCGCCCGCCGTGTGCTGGGCGATTGGGGCGGGGCCTGCGCGGCGGCCGGCTGCGATCCGGAGTTCGAGCTGCGCGCCGTCTCCCGCACGTACGGGGCGGAGCTGGCCGGACGGCTCCGGGCCGACCTGCGGCAGCTGGCCCCGGACCTGCTGCGCTGGCACCTGCCCCGGACGGCACCCGACGGGCTGCTGCGGCCCGGGCTGACGCTGACCCTGGCGCGCTACCCGCGCGACGGGGACGCGGCTCCGCTGCACCTGGTGGCCCGGACGGCACCCGGCCACGCGGCGGCGGCCCAGCGCGTCGGGCTCGCGCTGTGGGACGCCGACGCCCGCCCACCCGGGCGGCCCCGGTCCCGCCCCGACCCGCGCTTCCGCCTGGACCTGCACCGGCACCTCTGGAACGCCCGCCGCACCCCCGAACTCGCCGACCGCACCGCCGACCTGACGGACAGTCAGTTCGCCGATGCGGCATGGGAGTTCGAGGCCGCGCTGCTGCGCGCGGCGGACGGCCTGCCCGCCGGAGCCCCCGTCGCGGTACGGCTCGCCCACCGGCGGTACCTGCTGCTCGGCGCACCCCCGGACACGCCGCCGCAGGTGCCGCGCCTCCCGCCCGGCCACCTGGTCCTGCCGGACGCCGCGACGTGGACGCCGCCCGACCTGCTGCTGCTCCGCACGGGGCTGCTCGGGCCGGACGCGCTGCACCCGCTGGTGGCCGCCGCACTCGTCCCCGGTCACCGGCCCGCCCAGGACTCCGGAGCCGAACGACCAGACAGCGAAGGGGTGTTGACGGTGCAGTGCCGGGGTGTGCCGCACCGGATCGCGGTGGTCGACGGGGTACTCGTCCCGCTCGACCACGACCCGGAGCAGCTGCGGCGCGAGGAGGCCCTGGCGGCGTTCGGCGGCCCGCCGCTGCCCTGCCTGCGGGCGATCGACCGCGCGCACCGGCAGCCGGAGGACCTGGACAGCATCCGGCAGCGCCTGCTGCACGGCGACCGGGCCGGAGCGCTCGCCGCCGTGCGCCAACTCATCGGCCCGGACGCCGTCCTGCGCGACGGAGCACTCTCCGAAGCCCTGGACGACGACACCCGCCGGCGCCTGGTCGGCGGCCTGCACACGGTCGGTCTCGGCCCCGGCGACAGCCGCTTCCACGCCATTCCCGTTCCCCTGCCCCACACCCCGCGCCCGCACGGCCGCACCCACCGCCAACGCCTCCGGCCGCCCCGCCCGCTGCGGCACCTCTGGCGGCACTGACCGCGCGCCGACCACCCCCGTCGGCGGAGCCGCACCGCGGCCCCGCCGCGCCCCCGCACGCCTTCTCCCCGTCCCCGAGCACCCAGGTGGATCACCCGTGACTTCTTCCTCTCCTGTCGTCCCCTCCTTCTCCCCCTCACCCCAACTCGCGCTCGCCGAACGGCTGCTGGGCCTCCTCAAGGAGTCCGCCACCGAGCCCCGCCAGGACCTGCAGATCGAGGCGCTGACCCTCGCGGTGGCCGCCGACCTGCCGGTGCTGCTGTGGGGCGAGCCCGGCATCGGCAAGACCGCCGCGCTGACCCAGCTCGCCACCGAACTCGACCTGCCGCTCACCACCGTGATCGCCAGCGTCCACGAGCCGTCCGACTTCTCCGGCCTGCCGGTGATCGGCGACGACCCCGCCGTGCAGGGCGTGCCGCTGGCGCCGCCGGACTGGGCGGTGCGGCTGGTGCGGCAGGGCCGCGGGCTGCTGTTCCTCGACGAGCTGTCCACCGCCCCGCCGGCCGTGCAGGCCGCGCTGCTGCGCCTGGTGCTGGAGCGGCGCATCGGCGCGCTGCAACTCCCGCCGGGGGTGAGGATCGTGGCGGCGGCGAACCCGCGCGGCTCGGCCGCCGACGGCTGGGAGCTGAGCGCCCCGCTGGCCAACCGCTTCGTCCACCTGGACTGGGTGCACGACGCCGAGGTGGTGGTGCGCGGCCTCGGCGGGGTGTGGCCGCGCGCCGAACTGCCCCGGCTCGATCCCGAACGGCTTCCCGCCGCCGTGGAGTTCGCCCGCCGCGCGGTGTGCGGGCTGCTCACCGTCCGGCCCGAGCTGACCCACCGGCTGCCGAGCGCCGAGACCAGGCGCGGCCGGGCCTGGCCGTCGCCCCGCAGCTGGGAGATGACCATGCGGCTGCTCGCGTTCGGCTCGGCGGCCGGCTCCTCCCGGGAGGTGCTGTCGCTGCTGGTGCGCGGCACCGTCGGCGACGGCCCGGGCCTCGAACTGCTGGCCACCGTCGACCGGTTGGACCTTCCCGCACCCGAGGACCTGCTCGCCGACCCGGCCGCCGCCGTCCTGCCGCAGCGCGGCGACCTGCGGCAGACCGTGCTGGACGGGGTGGTGGCCGCCGTCCGCTCCCGTCCGACCCGCGAACGCTGGGACGCCGCCTGGGCGTTGATGGCCCGGGCCCTGGAGAGCAGCCCGCCGGACGTACTGGTGGTGCCGGTGACCACGCTCGCCTCGCTGCGCCAGGACGCCTGGGAGGTACCGGAGTTGATCAACCGTTTCGCGGGCGCCCTCCAGGTCTCCCGGCGGGCCGAACGCTCGGCGGCCCGGGTCCCGGCCGTCGCGGGCCGCCGGTGAACGCCCCGGTGAGCACCCCGCCGAGCGCCCCGACGGGTGCACGGGCGGGTGCACCGGCGGGTGCGCCGCCGCTCGCGCTGGACACCGAGAAGCTGTTCGCGGCCCGGCTGCACGCCGTCCGGGCCCGTCCGTACCTGGCGACGGCGCTGTTCGCCATGCACGTGGTGGAGTCGTCCCGGGTGCCGACCATGGCGGTGGACCGGCACTGGCGCTGCTACGTCTCGCCCCGCTTCGTCGAGCGCACCTCGGAAGAGGTGCTGGCCTCGGTCTGGGTGCACGAGGTCTCGCACCTGCTGCGCGACCACGCCCGGCGCGGCGACCGGCTGCTGCGCGCGATGGACCGCGAGGGGCCCGGCGCCCGCCTTCAGGTCAACCTGGCGGCGGACTGCGAGATCAACGACGACGCGTTCGGCGACGGCCTGGTCCGGATCCCCGACGCGGTCTACCCGGACACCCTCCGGCTGCCCGCGAACCAGCTGATGGAGGAGTACGCGCGGTGCTTCTCCCTGGACAGCGAGTTCCAGCACCTGGTGTGGCTGGAGTGCGGCAGCGGCGCGGACGGGTGGGAGCGGGAGTGGGACCTCGGCCCGGAGGGCGCGCACGGCTTGAACGACCAGGAGCGCGACCTGGTCCGCTTCCGGGTCGCCCAGGGCATCACGGCCCGGCCCGGCCGGGCCCCCGCGGGCTGGCGGCGCTGGGCCGACGAGGTGTTCCACCCGCCGCAGCCGTGGCGGCAGTTGCTCGGTGCGGCGATCCGCTCCACGGTCGCGGCGGCGGGCGCCGGAGAGGACTACAGCTACGGCCGACCGTCCCGCCGCTCGACCAGCCTGCCCGGGGTGGTGCTGCCCTCGCTGCGCCGCCGCCCTCCCCGGGTCACGGTGGTCGTCGACACCTCCGGCTCGGTCAGCGACCGCGAGTTGGGCTCGGCGCTGCTGGAGACCGCGGCGATCCTGCGCGCACTGGACGGACGGCGCGACCTGGTCTCGGTGATCTCCTGCGACGCGGCCGCCCGGACCGTCCGGGAGGCCGCCGCCGACAGCGGCTGGGTCCTGATCGGCGGTGGCGGCACCGACCTGCGCAACGGCTTCAGCACGGCACTGCGGCGCCGCCCCGCGCCCGACGTCATCGTCGCCCTGACCGACGGCCAGACCCCCTGGCCGAGCTCCCCGCCGCCCTGCCGCACCGTCATCGGCCTGTTCCCCCGCCCGTACACCGGCTCCGTGGCCGACGACGAGGACAACCCCGACTACCGGCCGGACACCCCGCCGGACTGGGCGAAGGTGGTCACCCTCTCCTGACTCGCCCGCCTCCCCTGCTTCTCCGGCCTCTCCGGCCTCCCCTGACCGGCGGCCGCGGCTCAGAGCGGGCGGAAGCGCAGCGTGTCGCCGGGGCGGGCCTGCGCGGCCGCGTCGAGGTCGGCGCGGCGGACCACCGCGACGACCGGGTACCCGCCGGTGACGGGGTGGTCGGCGAGGAACAGGATCGGGCGGCCGGACGGCGGCACCTGCAGCGCGCCGCCCACCATGCCCTCGGAGGGCAGTTCGCCGCTCCGGGCCCGCTCCAGCGCGGGACCGTCCAGCCGCATGCCGACCCGGTCGCTGTCGCCGGTCACGGTGTACGGCTCCCCGTACAGGGTGCGCAGCGCGGCGGCGGTGAACCAGTCGTCGCGCGGCCCGGGGACGACGTGCAGCACCAGTGGTCCGGCCGGTTCGCGCCGCGGGGCGTGCTCGGCGGCGGGCCAGCCGGTGGCGGCGGTGCCGACGGGCAGCAGCCGACCGACGGTCAGCCGTTCGGGGCCGAGGCCCGCGAGGGTGTCGGTGGCACGGGAGCCCAGCACGGCGGGAACGTCCAGGCCGCCGCGGACGGCGAGGTAGACGCGCAGGCCGCGGGTCGGCGTACCGAGGCGCAGCCGGGCCCCGGCGGGCACCGTGAACGGGGTGCGTCCGGCGACCGGGCGCTCGTCCACCCGGGCCGGGCAGTCGGCTCCGGCGAGAGCACAGGTGATGGTGCGGTGGAAGTCCAACTCGACTCCACCGAGCGGCATTTCGAGCCCGGCCACGTCCTCCGGGTTGCCGACCAGCCGGTTGGCGAGACGCAGCGCACCCCGGTCAGCCGCCCCGGAACGCCCCACCCCGAGCGCCGCCAACCCGGGACGCCCCAGATCCTGCACGGTGGCACCGTACCCGGCCCGCACCACCAACAGCCCGGCCGCGACCTCGTTCACCCGTGCCCTCCCCCCTCGCCCTCGCCCGCGTCGCCCTCTTCCCTGCGGTCTCCTCCCCCGCCATCCTCCCTCCCGCCGTCTCCTCCCCCGCCGTCGACCGCGACGAAGCGCACGGCGGTGCCGGGGCGCAGCCGGGTGGGCGGGTCGGCGGTGGTGTCCCAGAGCGGGAGGTCGGTGGTGCCGAGCAGTTGCCAGCCGCCGGGCGAGGTGCGGGGGTAGACGCCGGTGTACTCGTCGGCGACGGCGACCGCGCCGGTGGGGACGCGGGTGCGGGGTTCGGCGCGGCGGGGGACCCGCAGGCGCGGGTCGAGGCCGATGAGGTAGGCGAAGCCGGGGGCGAAGCCGCAGAACGCGACGCGGTAGTGCCCGGCGGTGTGGCGGGCGACGACCTGGCCCGGGGTGAGTCCGGTGAGGCGGGCGACTTCGGCGAGGTCGGGGCCGTCGTAGCGGACCGGGATCAGCACCGTCTCGGCGGCTTCGGCTGGCGGGGCGGCGCGCAGCGGCAGCGCGGTGACGGCGGCGCGCAGGCGCTGCCAGTCGGTGGCGGCCGGATCGTAGTGGACCAGGACGGTGCGGGCGGCGGGGACGAGTTCGCCGACGCCGACGGGCGGGGTGTCGCGCAGGGCGGCGTGCAGCCGCTGGGCCTGTTCGGCGTCCTCGGTCTCGATCAGGACGGCGTCGCTGCCGCACCGCAGTACCCGCACCGCATCCCCCCGTCCGCCGTGTGCGCCGGGCACGGGTGTGCCGCGTGCGTGCGCCGCCGCCACCCGGGCCCGGCGCGCTGTTCCGTCTGTCCACCGGCCGTCAGGTGCCCAAGGTACCAAGCCGCGTGGGCCCCGGACGCATCTGCTGGACGTCGGCTGCCCGACTGCCCGGCTGCCGGTGCTGCGGGCGAGGCCCGACCGCGGCCCCCGCCGTACCGGTACTGCGGGCAAGGCCCGGCCGCGGCCCCCGCCCGCTCGGTGTGCGGGGGCCGCGGCCGGGGCGTCCGACGGTGGCCACGCTCCTCCGCCGGGCGCCTCCCCGGTCAGGCCGGGGTGGCTTCGCGTTTCGCTTCCCGGCGCAGCACGCGGCGGCGACGGGGTTGGTCGGGGAGCCAGCCGAAGGCGAGGCTGCTGCCGATCAGGCCGAGCAGCAGGCCGATGAAGAAGCCGCCGAGGTTGGAGGTGACCCAGGTGCCGAGGGTGGCGAGGGCGGCGAGCACGGAGTAGAAGACCCGCTGGACGGGGTGGAAGATCAGCAGCAGGCCGCAGAGCACCATGAGCGTGGGGACGATGTATCCGGCCAGGCCGAGCATGCCGATGCGGATGACCATGCGCATCGGGGCCTTCTCGGTGAACAGGATCTCGGCGCCGGCCAGGACGACCAGCAGCCCGCCCCAGAAGGGCCGGCGGCCGCGCCAGCCGGCGAAGCCGCGCGGGACGGGCGCCGCAGCGGGGGTCTCGGCGGCCGTTTCGGCGGTGCCGGTGCCGGTGCCGTCGGCCGGGACGCCGGTGGTGGCTGGGGTGTCGGCGGGCCGGGCGGCCGTGGTGTCGGCCGCCCGGTCCGGTGCCGGTCCGGGTTCAGCAGCCATTGCCGCTGAAGCTGAGGTGCATGTTGGGCAGGCGGAAGGTGCCGGCGGTGGTGGCGTAGTTCTGCTGCCGGAAGTGGTCGACCGCCACGGTGTCGCCCTGCTGGCCGAACATTCCGGGCGGGCCGGCCACGCCGCCCTTGTCGAAGGTGCTGGCGTCGCGGCCGACTTCGAGGTTCTTGAACTCGGCGTCACCGCTCATCAGGTCGGAGTCGGTGGTGAGGTTGTCGGCGGTGACGGGGGTGCCCTTGTCGCCGGCCGTGATCAGCAGGTTGATGCCGCCCAGGTTGACGCTCTGGCAGAGCTTGGTCAGGGAGGCCTGCTTGACCACGGTCTGGATCAGGAACAGCTGGCCGCCGGTGTCGCCGGCGTTGGGGCTGTTCTCGATCATGTTGTCGAGGGTGCCGAACTGCTCGAACCCGCTGCCGTCCAGTCTGTCCGCGGTGACCTCGAAGGCCATCCCCGAAATGGCGAACTGGGTGGCCAGGACGTTCTGCGCGGTCAGGGTCACCAGGATGCCCGCGGTGACGCAGGCCGGTACCGCCATGAGTGCGGCGCGGCGCAGTCGGACCCGGCCGCGCCCGGTCGTGGTGGCGGCGGATTGTTCTGCGGAGGGTGCCATGGAGGGCTCCTGAGGGTCGGGTGGGGGATCCGCAGCCCGTCGGCGGTGAGGGCCTGGCGTGGGTGGGATTCGCCAACTGTGGTGCCTGGCAGTTCAGTTGACGATCTTTCTCACAACCGGCGAGCTGACTGGAAGTTACCCCGGGGTACAGGGCGGGTCAATACTTCGCGCACCGTCCGGGAATTCCTGAACCACAGTCAATTCCTGTGACTGGTGGGTCAGTTGAAAACCCGATGTGATCGAACTCCACTCACCTTCCTTCCAACTTCCGCTCTTCTCCTTGACGTTGCCCCGGCAAGCCACCTAGAACTTGGCGAGTACCCGGCGGTAACCAGGCCTCGCGGCCGCACCCACCGGGTCGTTCCCGTTCCGGGCCCGGCGCGCGCTCCCGCACTCCCCCGTATCCCCGTACGGAGGCGCCGCGTTCCCGGTACGGCGGACCGCTCCGGCGCAACGGTGGCAGTCGTGCGCCCTCGGCCCGGTCGCTCGTGGCGTCGAGCGCCCTGATCCCCCGGCCCAACCGCCCACCCGCTCAGCAGCTCGGCATCGCTCGGCACCACCGCCCGGCCCGCCTCGCCCTGCCCTGCTCAGTCGTGCCCCGCTCCGCCCCACCCCGCCTTGCCTTGTCCTTGCTCAGCCCTGTCCCCTGCCGTCAGGAGCCCCCCGCCATGCGCGCCAGCTCGCCCACCCCTGCCGCTTCCACCGTCTCCGCCGCCTCCCCCGCAGCCGCGCCCCGCCGCCGGCGCCGCCGCCTGCTGCCACCGGCCGCCGTCCTCGCCGGCGCCGCGCTGCTGGCCGGTGTCACCCCGGGACCCGCCTCCGCCGCCACCACGGCGGCGCCCGGCGCGCCGTACACCGGCATGGGCAACTGTCCGGTCGCCGCGCCCGCCATGACCAACCCGGAGAACCTCCAGGTCGGCTGCCTGGTGTCGGTGACCAACGCCGGGAAGTTCACCCTCGGCAGCACCGTGGTGGCGTTCAACTCGCCGATCACGCTGCAGTTCGGCTTCTACTGGGACAAGTCCGCGCCCGAGGTGTCGTTCCCGGACGGCAGCAGCGCCAACCAGTACACCGTGGTGCCGCCCACCAGCGCGCCGCTGCTCAGCGCGCCCATGGTGCAGATCAACATCCCGGGCATCCAGAACTTCCTGCCGGGCATCACCAGTGTCTTCGCGCAGGTCGAACTCGCGGGTCCGGTCACCAAGTTCACGCCGCTGGCGACCGGCGAGCCGTACCCGGTGTTCCAGCTGCCGATCAAACTGCACCTGTACAACGCGCTGTTCGGCGCGCACTGCTACGTCGGCTCGGACTCCGCCCCGCTGCTGCTCAAGCCGACCACCGGCGCGACCACCCCGACCGGCTCCACCCCGCCGATGACCGGCGACCCGGGCACCCTGGGCTACGACCCGGACCCCAACGGGCACAACGCGCTGGTCATTTCGGAGACCAACGCCTCCCTGGTCGACAACACCTTCGCGGTGCCCGGCGCCAGCGGCTGCGGCCTGCTCGGCTCGCTGAACCAGATCATCGACTGGACGATGGGCCTGCCCGCCGCGCCCGGCAAGGACTCGGTGAGCTTCCAGCAGACCAACGCGTCCTTCGTCCTGGACACCGACGTCGCCGACCTCTCCGCCGCGCTGCGCGACAGCGCCGCGCACTGACGGCCCGCCGTCCCGCACCCACCCGGTCCCGCCGGTCCGCACCCGCCCCGTCCCGTTCCGCTCCGTCCCACCGGGCCGTCCAGCGCCACCCCGTTCCGTCCGCTCCACCCTCCCCCACGAACCCGTGCCCGCCCCCGTCCCCAGCGCGGGGCCCGCACGCGCTCCGGCGACCGCGCCGGGGCAGCTCCGTCCGCTCCGCCCCACCCACCGGAAGGAACACCCTCATGCGCAACCGCCTCGCCGCCGGCCTCGCGGCCCTCACCGCCGCCGGCGCCCTGCTCGTCCTCCCGGCCGTCCCGGCCAGCGCGGCCGGCACCCCGGTGCTGACCATCGCCGGTACCGGCACGGCCGTCGGGGTCGGCGACACGCTGGCCGCGAACCTGGTCAGCGGCACCTACGCCACCATGTACAACCCGGGCACCACCACCGGCGTCAAGTGCTCCGGCTCCACCATCGGCGGCAGCGTCGCCGCCAACCCGCTCGCCACCGGCTCCGCCACCGCGTCCGGCCCGGTCGGCACCCTGACCTTCTCGGGCTGCACCTCCAACGTGGTGGGCGTCACCGGCGTGAACAGCCTCACCATGAACAACCTGCCCTACACCCTGAGCATCTCCGACTCCGCCGGGTTCCCGGTCAGCCTGAGCGGCTCCATCCAGGCCGCGGTCAGCCTCAAGACCCTGGCCGGCAACGCCCTGTGCACCTACTCCTCGACCGGCGGCGCCCTCAACGGCAACGCCACCAACACCCCGCCGCAGATCAACATGGCCAACCAGGCCTTCACCAAGCTGACCGGCCCGAGCATCTGCTTCGCCAGCATCAGCTTCTCGGCGTCCTACGGCCCGGTCACCGACACCACCCTGGGCGGCACCGTCTTCGTCAACTGACGCCGCCACCACCCGCGGTGCACATCACCGCACCCCGCACACCCGGACGCCGCGCCCACCCCTCGGGCGCGGCGTTCCGCGCTGACGGTCCGTCAGTCCTCTTCCCTCGCAGCCTTGTTCGCGGTCCTGGCCCGCACGTGCACCCGCTCCCCCTGCGGGCCGAACAGGCTGAGGAACTCCACCGGCACCCGGCCCGCGTTGGTGAACAGGTGCGGCGTCCGGGTGTCGAACTCCGCCGCCTCGCCCGCCTTCAGCACCACCTCGTGCTCGCCCAGCTTCAGCAGCAGCTCCCCGGAGAGCACGTACAGCCACTCGTGGCCCTCGTGGGTGCGCTGCTCGCAGTTCTCCCGACTGCTGCCCGCGGGGACGACCATCTTGTACGCCTGCATGCCGCCGAGGTTGCGGGCCAGCGGCAGGTACGTCCAGCCGTGCCGGACGAACGGGCGCAGCCGCACCCGGGGGTCGCCGGTGGGCGGGGCGTCGACCAGTTCGTCCAGCGCCACGCCGTGCGCGCGGGCCAGCGGCAGCAGCAGTTCCAGGGTCGGCCGCCGCCCGCCGGACTCCAGCCGGGACAGCGTGCTGACCGAGATGCCGGTCTGCTCGCTCAGCTGCGCCAGCGTGGTGCCGTGCTGCTGCCGGATCGCCCGCAGCCGGGGGCCGACTCCCGTCAGCACCGCCTCGAAGTCCTCGCCCATCGCCTCGCTCCTCTCCGGCTTCGCCACTCCTCCATCTGCCACCCCTCCATTTGCTACCTCAGCAACATTGTTTGTCAATCCGGCGAACCCGGCGCACCATCGGAGCATGACCACGACGCACCCGCACGAGCACTCCCAGCAGCACCCGCAGCAGCCCTCGCGCCCCGCCCGCCACCACGACGTCCTGGTCGTCGGAGGCGGCGCCGCCGGGCTCAGCGGCGCCCTCACCCTGGCCCGGGCCCGCCGCTCCGTCCTGGTGGTCGACGCGGGCCGCCCGCGCAACGCGCCCGCCGAGGGCATCCACGGCCTGCTCGGCCGCGAGGGCCTCCCGCCCGCCGAGCTGGTCGCCCTGGGCCGGGCCGAAGTCGCCTCGTACGGCGGCGAGTTCCACGACGCGGAGGTGCTCGGCATCCACCGCGAGGAGGACGGCGGCTTCCGCGCCGAACTGTCCGACGGCACCGCCGTGCACGCCCGCCGGCTGCTGCTGACCACCGGCACCACCGACCTGCTGCCCGAGGTGCCCGGCCTGGCCGAGCGCTGGGGGCACCAGGTGGTGCACTGCCCGTACTGCCACGGCTGGGAGGTCCGCGACCGGAAGATCGCCGTGCTGGCCACCAACCCGGCCATCGCCGTCCACCAGGCCCTGCTGTGGCGGCAGTGGAGCGACGACGTCACGCTGCTCGCGCACACCAGCGCGCCGTTCGACGAGCAGCAGCGGCGCGAACTGGCCGCCCGCGGCGTGACCGTGGTGCCCGGCGAGGTGGCCGCGCTGCTGCCCGAGGACGGCCCCGACAGCGCCACCGACGGCGCCGGGCTGACCGGGGTCCGGCTGGCCGACGGCACCGTGGTGGCCTGCGAGGCGCTGGCCGTCGGCACCGAGATGACGGTGACCGCGCCGTTCCTGGCCGAGCTGGGCCTGGCGGCCACCGACCTGGACTTCGGTGGCGTCCGGTTCGCCACCCGGCTGGCCACCACCGACCCGACGGGCGCCACCGGCGTCCCCGGCGTCTGGGCGGCGGGCAACCTGACCGACCCGGCCGCTCAGGTCGCCATCGCCGCCGCGGACGGACTGCGGGCGGCCGCCGCGATCAACGCCGACCTGGTCGCCGAGGAGACCCGGCTGGCCGTCGACGCGGTCGAGTTCTGGGAGAAGCGGTACGGCGAGAGCGAGCAGATCTGGAGCGGCCGCCCGAACGCCTCACTGACCGTGCAGGCCGCCGGCCTGGCGCCCGGCCGGGCGCTGGACCTGGGCTGCGGCGAGGGCGGGGACGCGATCTGGCTGGCCAAGCAGGGCTGGCAGGTCACCGCCGTCGACATCTCGCAGGTCGCGCTCGACCGGGCGGCCGCCCGGGCCGCCGTCGAGGGCGTCGCCGACCGGATCGACTGGCAGCGCGTCGACCTGGCGCACGCCTTCCCGTCCGGCGGGTACGACCTGGTCTCGGCGCAGTTCCTGCACTCCCCCGCCGAGTTCCCGCGCGAGCGGGTGCTGCGCCGGGCCGCCGCGGCCGTCGACCCCGACGGCACGCTGCTGATCACCAGCCACGCCGCGTTCCCGGCCAAGCACGACCACCCGCACCCCGACATGCACTTCCCCACCCCCGAAGAGATGCTCGCCGCCCTGCGGCTCGACCCGTCCGGCTGGACCGTCGAACTCGCCGAGGAGCACGCCCGGCACGACCACCCCGGGCACCCCGTCACCGACCCGGACGCCCGCCCGCACCGCGACTCCACCCTCCGCCTGCGCCGCAAGGGCTGACCGCACCCGCCCCCGGGGCCGCCGCCGTGCCCGCCCGCACGCGGCGGCCCCGCCCGCGTCCGCCTTCCACCCGTTCCGCCCGTTCCATCCGCCGCATTCGTCCAGCGGCCTGACAAACCTGACGCGCCGTCAGCCCTATGATCGCGGCGTGCCCGCTCTCCGCAAGGCCCTGGCCAACCACGAGGACGCACTGCTGCGCCTGCTGTCGATCGCCTTCCGGGTCGCCGCCGTCCTGCTGCTGCCCTGGATCGTCGACCTCGCCCTGAACGTCCGGGGCCACTTCGGGGCCCGCAACCTCTCCAACGCCTGGGTCTGGCTCGACCTGATCGAGGCCGCCTCGCTGCTGCTGCTCGCCGCCCTGGTCCGCCGCCGCCACCGCACCACCAGCCCGATCGCCTCCGCGACCGCCGTCCTGCTCGGCATGGACGCCTTCTTCGACCTCTGGTCCGCCCACCGCGGCGAGGCCTTCCGCACCGCCGAGCTCCTCGCCTACGCCGCCGAACTCCCCAGCGCCGCCCTGCTCGCCGCCCTCTCCTGGTACTCGCTGCGCTGGGCCGCCGGCCTCCACCCCGTGCCCGCGCCCGCCCGTACCCGCCGCCCGGCCCCGCCCACTGGGAACTGAGTCCCCCCTCACACCCCCGCAAGAGTGGATCCATGGCACGGAGTGTGGTCTAGTGGGGGTACTCAGTTCCCTCCCGCATGAAAGGACAAGGTGGCCGTGAGCTTGAGGATCGTTGTCTGTGTGAAGTACGTGCCCGACGCGACCGGTGACCGTCGCTTCGCGGACGATGCCACCACCGACCGGGAGGGCGTGGACGGCCTCCTGTCGGAGCTGGACGAGTACGGCGTCGAGCAGGCGCTGCGGATCGCGGAGGCCAACGAGGGCGCCGAGGTGACGGTGCTCACCGTGGGCCCGGACGACGCGAAGGACGCGCTGCGCAAGGCGCTGTCGATGGGCGCGGACAAGGCCGTGCACGTCAACGACGACGACATCCACGGCACGGACGCGCTCGGGACCTCGGCGATCCTGGCGGCCGCGCTGGAGAAGACCGGCTACGACCTGGTGGTGTGCGGCATGGCCTCCACCGACGGCACCATGGGCGTGCTGCCCGCGCTGCTGGCCGAGCGCCTGGGCGTGCCGCAGGCCACGCTGCTGTCGGAGGTGGCGGTGGCCGGGGGCAGGGTGAGCGGTCGCCGGGACGGCGACGCGGCCACCGAGCAGGTCGAGGCGGCGCTGCCCGCGGTGGTCTCGGTCACCGACCAGTCCGGCGAGGCCCGCTACCCCTCGTTCAAGGGCATCATGGCGGCGAAGAAGAAGCCGGTGCAGTCCCTGGACCTGGACGACCTGGGCATCGACGCCGACACCGTCGGCCTGGCCGGCGCCTGGACGAAGGTCGAGGACGTCACCGCCCGCCCCGCCCGCACCAAGGGCGTCATCGTGACCGACGAGGGCGAGGGCGGCAAGCAGCTCGCCGCCTACCTCGCCGAGCAGAAGTTCATCTGACCGACCGCGCCACCGCGCCCGGCCCGGCGGCCGCCACTCCGAGCCCCAGTCGCTCGACCGGCGGCCGCTCGACCGGCGGCCGACCCGGCCGGAGCACCCCGTCGATGGACAACGCCGCCGCAGGAAAGCCCACCTGACGGCCCGTCACCCCTTCTTTCACGCATCCCCAGGAGCCACCGACCATGACCGAGATCCTGGTCCTCGTCGACCACGCCGACGGCGCCGTGCGCAAGCCCGCCCTCGAACTGCTGACCCTCGCCCGCCGCCTGGGCACCCCCTCCGCCGTCGTCCTCGGCGCCGGCCCGGCCGCCGCCGACATCGCCGCCAAGGCCGCCGAGTACGGCGCCGCCAAGGTCTACACCGCCGACGCCGAGGAGTTCACCTCCCAGCTGGTGGTGCCCAAGGTCGACGCGCTGACCCAGATCGCCAAGGACACCGGCGCCGCCGCCGTCCTGGTCACCTCCTCCGGCGAGAACAAGGAGGTCGCCGCCCGCACCGCCCTGCGCCTGGGCTCCGGCCTGATCACCGACGCCGTCGACGTCGAACAGGGCACCGGCGGCCCCGTCGCCACCCAGTCGGCGTTCGCCGCGTCCTTCCAGGTCAAGTCGACCGTCACCACCGGCGCCCCGGTCATCACCGTCAAGCCCAACAGCACCGCCCCCGAGCCCGCCCCCGCCGCCGGCGAGGTGCAGAACGTCACCGTGGCACTCAGCGGCAACGCTGCCACCGTCACCGCCCGCACCCCGCGCGTGTCCACCGGCCGCCCCGAGCTGACCGAGGCCGCCATCGTGGTCTCCGGCGGCCGCGGCGTCGGCGCCGCCGACGGCTTCACCGTCGTCGAGGACCTCGCCGACGCCCTCGGCGCCGCCGTCGGCGCCTCCCGCGCCGCCGTCGACGCCGGCTGGTACCCCCACAGCAGCCAGGTCGGCCAGACCGGCAAGCAGGTCTCCCCCCAGCTCTACGTCGCCGCCGGCATCTCCGGCGCCATCCAGCACCGCGCCGGCATGCAGACCAGCAAGACCATCGTCGCCGTCAACAAGGACCCCGAAGCCCCCATCTTCGAACTCGTCGACTACGGCGTCGTCGGCGACCTCTTCACCGTCCTCCCCCAGCTCACCGGCGAGGTCAAGGCCGGCTGACCCACAGCCGTCCCGGCCCCGTCCGAAGGGCGCGACCACCCCGGTCGCGCCCTTCCGCCGTCCCCACCCCCGCCCCGCCCGTCCCGCCCTCCTCGCTACGATCGCCCACAGAGCACCGGAACGAGGGGGTACTTGTGCCGCAGAGCGCACCGCCGACCACGGCCTTCGACACCAACGAGCGCACCGCCTGGGCCGGGCACGGCGCCGTCTACGCCGCCTCGTTCGGCCGGCTCTGCGCCCGCCCGGCGGGCCGACTCCTGGACGCGGCAGGCGTGTCCGCGCACCACCGGGTGCTGGACGTCGGCACCGGGCCGGGCACCGTCGCCGCGGCGGCGGTGGCCCGCGGCGCCCTGGTCACTGCCGTCGACGCCGAGCCGAGCATGCTCGAACTCGTCCGCCGCAACGTCCCGCAGGCCCGCAGCGGCCTCGCCACCCTCCCCGAACTGCCGTTCCCGGAGGGCGAGTTCGACGCGGTGGTGGCCAACTTCGTCCTCAACCACGTCGGTCGGCCGCTGCTCGCGCTGGCCGAGCTGCGGCGCGTGCTGCGCCCGGGCGGTCGGCTCGCCGTCACCATCTGGTCGGGCAGCCCCGCCCCGGGGCAGACGCTGCTCCCGCGCGCCCTGCAGGCGGCCGGCGCGGTCCGTCCGCCGCACCTGGGGCCGCTCGACCCGGCCGACGACTTCGCCCGCACCCCCGAGGGGCTGGCCGGGCTGCTCACCACCGCCGGACTGCGCGACGCCCACGGCCGCACCCTCGACTTCGACCACGCCACCACCCTGGACGAGTGGTGGAGCGGCCCGGCAGCCGGGGTCGCCACCGTCGGACTGACCCTGCTCGCCCAGCCGCCCGCCGTCCGGGCCGAGGCCCGCCGCCACTACGAGCGGCTCGCCGAGGAGTACCGCACCGACCCGGCGCAGCCGGACGCCCTGCTGCTCCCGCACCGCGCCCTGCTGGCGTCCGCCACCCGCTGAGCGCCCCCGGACCGGCCCCGCGGCCTCACCAGTCGCGGGGTTCGACCAGTTCCTCCAGGTCGGCGTCCGGGAAGCCGTACGCCCCGGCGAGGTACCCGAAGTCCACCGCGATCGTGTCGCGCGCGACGGTCTCGATATCGCTGTCGGCCGCGTAGAACTCCTCCGCCAGCAGGTTGAACTGCTCCGTCGCGGCGTGCGTCAGCACGTACAACTCCTCCAACCCGCGCGGAGGTTCGGCCTCGATCCGCTCGCACAGCGCGTGCAGGATGTCGCCGCCCTTGGCCACCAGGTGCGCCGGGTAGTACCCGTCCCCGCGCATCGGGCGCAGGAACTCGTACCCCGCCATCCGCTCGTTCGTGATCGCCATGCCGCCGCTCCGTCCACCGGGTCCACTGGGGAAGTCCTCCGGCCGATGATGCCCCCGCCCACCGACAACAGGCCGACAGCAGGTCGGCGGCAGACCGACAGCAGCCGGAACCCGCCGGAGCCCCTCCCGAACGGGGCGCCGTCAGCGGTCCCCGGCCGGGTCGCGCAGCAGGTCGTCGACGCTACGGCGCGGGGTGGCCGCCCCGGGCGGGCCGTAGCCGACCCGCAGCACCACCTGGACGGTGCCGACGCCGCTGTCGGGGTCGCGCAACCGCCAACGGGTCTGCGGCAGTTCGACGGCCTGGTGGAGCACCGAGACCCGCAGCCCGCGGGCGGTCGCCACCAGCCAGACCCGTTCCATCGCCTGCCCGGCCCGCAGCCAGTCCGCCACCGTGTCGCCCCGGGTGGCGATGGTCGCCAGCTGCGGCAGCGCCTCGAAGCGCTCCGCGTGCACGGGCCCGCGCCCGGCGAAGTCCCGTACGGGGACCCGGGCTTCGTGGTCCTGCGGGCCGAGCGCCCGTTCCGGGATGCCGTCCTCGAGGCGGGCGGCCGAGGCCGCGCGCAGCCAACTCCCGGTCTCCGCCCGGCGGGCGGCGTCCCCGGCGATCCGGGCCTCGGCCTCCGCGGTCAGCGCCAGCACCCGGCGCGCCTCGGCCTCCTCCAGTACGTCCAGCACGGTATCCTCGTCGGCGGCGGCCTCGATCAGCTCACCGATCACCGCCTCGGGCACGTCCCGGTTCCCGAACGGCTCGCGGCTGGAGTGCCGTTGGCCGATCGCCTCGGCCAACTCGGCCAGATCGCCCGGCTCCTGGGGAGCTCCGCGCGGCCCGAAGCGCACCACCGCCACCGGTTCGGCCGGCTCGACCGGGCCCGGCGCCAGGTCCAACTCCTCGACGGGAAACCCGAGTCGGGCCGCCGCCACCCGCAGGTTGAACAGTGCCGCCCCGACCGACAGCAGCATGCCCCGCCCGTCCGGGTCCGCCAGCGGCACCGCCCGCGCCGGGTCGGCGAACACCAGCACCCCGGGCCCGTCCCCGGCCGGCCGGAACCACCACGGCTGCGCGTTGTGCAGCGACGGCGCGGCCCCGGCCGCCGCGACCAGCTCCCGCAGCTCCGCCGGGCTCGGCCCGCCCGGCCTCCCGTCCATCGTTCCCGCCGTCGACCCGGTCATCGCGGATCACTCCTCGCCGCATCCTCGTCGGATCCCACACGTCCGTGTCTTGAGCCTGCGCCCGGCCCCGCCCCGCCCGGTAGGGCCCAAAGGCCCGGCCCCGGCGACCTCCGCCCCCCCCGGCAACCTCCACCCCTCGCCCCTCGCCCCTCGTCCCTCGTCCCTCGCCCCTCGTCCCTCGCCCCGGCGGCACCCGCCCCCGCCCGTCCCGGCGCCGGTACCACCCGCTCCGCCGCCGCTGACGTACGGTACGGGTCATGGAATTCCGCCACCTGGGCCGCAGCGGCCTGATCATCAGTGAGATCGCGTACGGGAACTGGCTCACCCACGGCTCCCAGGTCGAGGAGGAGACCGCGGGCGCCTGCATCCGCGCCGCCCTCGACGCCGGGATCACCACCTTCGACACCGCCGACGTCTACGCCGAGACCCGCGCCGAGTCGGTCCTCGGCCGGGCCCTGAAGGGCGAGCGCCGCGAGGGGCTGGAGATCCTCACCAAGGTGTTCTGGCCGACCGGCCCCGGCCGCAACGACCGGGGCCTGGGGCGCAAGCACGTCATGGAGTCGATCGACGGCTCGCTGCGCCGCCTGCAGACCGACTACGTGGACGTCTACCAGGCCCACCGCTACGACCCCTCCACCCCGCTGGAGGAGACCATGGAGGCGTTCGCCGACGTGGTCCGCTCCGGCAAGGCGCTGTACATCGGCGTCTCCGAGTGGACGGCCGACCAGATCCGGGCCGGCCACGCGCTGGCCCGCGAGCTGCGCGTCCCGTTCGTCTCCAGCCAGCCCCAGTACAGCGCGCTGTGGCGGGTCATCGAGGGTGAAGTGGTGCCCACCTGCGAGGAGTTGGGCATCGGCCAGGTGGTCTGGTCGCCGATCGCGCAGGGCGTGCTGACCGGCAAGTACAAGCCGGGCGCCGAGCCCCCGGCCGGCTCCCGGGCCACCGACGAGAAGGGTGGCGCGAACTTCGTCGCCCGCTGGCTGCGGCCCGAGGTACTGGAGCGCGTCCAGCAGCTGCAGCCGCTCGCCGCGGAGGCCGGGCTGTCGCTCGCCCAGCTCGCCGTCGCCTGGGTGCTGCAGAACCCGAACGTCTCCGCCGCGATCATCGGCGCCTCCCGCCCCGAGCAGGTCACCGAGAACGTCAAGGCCGCGGGCGTGAAGCTGGAGCCCGCCCTGCTCGCCCGGATGGACGAGATCCTGTCCCCCGTCGCCGAGTTCGACCCGGCCCGGACCGCGGAGAACGCCCCCAAGACCCGCCCCTGAGCCCCCCGGACGGCCGCCCCTGCCCGGGGCGGCCGCTCCCCGCTACCCGGGCAGCTCCCCCTCCCCCGCCGACCCTTCCCGCACCGCCCCTCCCCCGTCCGCCCCCTCCTGCCCCTCTCCCTCCGGCAGCTCCCCCTCCGGCAGCTCCTGCTGCGCCCAGATGGTCTTCCCGTGCCGGGCGAACCGGGTGCCCCAGCGCTGCGCCAGCTGCCCGATGATGAACAGCCCCCGGCCGCCCTCGTCGGTGGACTTGGCCCGCCGCAGGTGCGGGGTGCTGTCGGAGCTGTCCGACACCTCGCAGATCAGGCCCCGGTCGTTGATCAGCCGCAGCCGGATCGGCGACTTCCCGTACCGGATCGCGTTCGTCACCAGCTCGCTGACGATCAGGTCGGTGGCGAACTCCAGCTCCGTCAACCCCCAGGCGGCGAGCTGGTGTTCGGCCAGCCGCCGGGCGGTGCGCACCACCGCCGGGTCCTCCGGCAGGGTCCACACCGCGACCTTGTCGTCCGGCAGCCCCAGGGTGCGCACCAGCAGCAGCACGGCGTCCTCGCGCTGGCGTTCCGGCAGCAGCGCGTACACCGCCTGGTCGCACAGCTGCGCCAGCTCCTCCTCGCCGGCCCGGGCCAGTACCCGTTGCAGCACCGCCCGTCGCCCCTCCCCCGGCCCGACCGGCAGCACCTCGTCCAACCCGCCGCGCTCCGCCCCCGCGCCCTCCCCGGCCCCCGTGCCCTCCCTGACCCCCGTCCGCCGCGGCGGCCCGGACATCAGCCCGTTGGTGTACAGCGCCAGGACGCTGCCGACCGGCAGTTCCGCGACCCGCGTCTCGTAGCAGCCGTCGCCGCAGCCCAGCGGCAGCCCGGGTTCGACCGGGAACGGCACCGGCACGCCGTCGGGGCCGACCACGACCGGTCCGGGGTGTCCGGCGGAGGCGGCGGTGCAGGTCCGGCCGATCGGGTCGTAGACCAGGTACAGGCAGGACGCCAGCCCGTCCGGCAGGCTGTCCGCGCCGGCCGGCAGGCTGCCCCGCTGCTCGTCGGTCAGCACCCGGGCCGCGTCGTCCAGCCGCACCAGCAGCTCGTCCGGCGCGAGGTCCTGGACGGCCAGCGTCCGCAGCGCGGTGCGGACCTGTCCCATCACGGCGGCGGCCTCGATCCCGGTGCCGGTGACCGAGCCGATCGCCAGCCCGACCCGGGCGGCGGACAGCGGCACCACGTCGTACCAGTCGCCGCCCGGCCCGACCACGCCGGGCAGGTACACGTGCGCGCTCTGCACGGCGCTCAGCTCCACCGGTTCCCGGGGCAGCAGTTGGCGCTGCAGGGTGGTGGCGATCGAGCGTTCCCGGGCGTAGCTGCGGGCCTTGTCGATGGACATCGCGCCGCGCGAGGCGAGCTCGACGGCCAGTTCCAGGTCGTCCTGGTCGAACGGCTCCGGGCGCCGGTGCCGGTAGAGCGCCAGCACGCCCAGCACGGCGTCGTGCACCACCAGCGGCGCGACGATCATCGAGTGCACGCCGAGCCCGGTCAGCCGCCGTCCCCGCTCGGGGTCGGAGGCCAGCCACTGCTCCTCGCCGCCCAGCCCGCGGATCAGCCGGGGCCGCCCGTCCTCGAGCGACTGGCTGTAGGGCGTCGGCGCCCCGTAGGTGGACAGCGCGCCGTGCGGGACGGGGCCGGGCGAGGGCCCGGCGGGGCCGGCGCCGTGCACGGACCGGTAGGCGGCCCGGCGCAGCGGGGCGCCGGGGTCGATCGGGCCGGTGCGCAGCGGCAGTCCGCGCAGGGGTTCGTCGAGCAGGTCGACGGTGGCGGAGTCGGCGAAGCGCGGGACGGCGACGTCGGTGAGTTCCTGGGCGGAGCCGATGGCGTCGAGGGAGGCGCCGAGGCTGCGGTGGGCGCTGTGCAGGATGTCGAGCCGGTCGAGGGCGGTCTGCTGTTCGGTGACGTCCTCGACGGCGGCGACCAGGTAGGGGCTGCCGGTGTCGGAGAGGATCCGGAAGAAGGAGATCGCGCCGACCATCTCGTGCCGGGGGTCGGCGGGCATCCGGCCGCGCACCAGGTGTTCGCGGACGTAGCCGCCGTCCTGGAGGGCGTGGCGGGCGAGTGCCTCGAGTTCGCCCCGGTCGAAGCCGGGGGCGAAGTCGGCGGGTTGGTGGCCGACGATGTCGCTGCCGGGCATGCCGCGGACGCCGCGGGCGGCGCCGTTGTAGCGGATCACCCGCAGGTCGTGGTCGAGCAGGTAGAGGCCGATCGGTGCCTGGGCGAACAGCGCGTCGAGCAGCGCCGCGTCGACCTGCCCGCCCTCCCCGCTGCCCACCGGCCCCCGCACCACCCCCTCCCGCGCCCCGTCCTCGCCGCCCCTGTCCGTCCTGCCGTCCGGACCGCCGCCCCTGCCCGTCATGCCACCCCTGCCCGTCACGCCGTCCTGACCGTCGCCGTCCATGCCGTTCCTCCCTGTGCGGTCCCTCCTGCCCTCGTCCCTCCTGCCCTCGTCCCTCCTCCTGCCCTCGTCCCTCACCGCCGCTTCCCCTTCCGCCCTCCGCCGCCCGCCGTGCCCTGCCCGGCCGCGCCCTGTCCCGCCGCGCCGTGCTGCACCGGGCCCTGCGGATCGGGCCGGAAGGCGATCACGGCGATGTCGTCGCGGACGTCGGCGACCCGGGCGACCAGGTGGTCGCAGAGGTCGGCGAGGGGCTGGTGGCGGGCTTCGGCGGCGCTGCGGCAGAGCCGGGCGATGCCGTCGTTGAGGTGTTCGCCGGGGACTTCGACCAGGCCGTCGGTGTAGAGCAGCAGCGTCTCGCCGGCCCCGACGGGGTGCCGGTGGGTGACCCGGGGGCGGCCGGGGTCGACGCACAGCGGGACGTCGGCGTCCTCGGCGGCCAGCAGCCGGGGCGGCCCGTCGACGGGGACGAGGACGGGCGGCGGGTGTCCGGCGTTGGCCCACTCCATCTCCCAGCCGCCGTCGGCGCCGTTGCGCACCAGCCGGGCGTGCACCGCGGTGGCGAAGCTGCCGACGCCCAGCCCCTCGGCGGCGGTGTCGAGTTCGCGCAGGGTGTCGGCGGGGGTGTGGGCGTGGCCGCGGGTGTAGGCGATGGAGCGGAGCATGGCGCGCAGTTGGCCCATGGTGGTGGCGGCGGCGAGGTCGTGGCCGGCCACGTCGCCGATGGTGATGGCGAGCGAGCCGTCGGGGAGGGCGAAGGCGTCGTACCAGTCGCCGCCGATCTCGGCGTTGCGGCTGCCGGGCTGGTAGCGGGCGGCGACGGCGGCGGCGCCGAGCCGGGGCGGGGTGGTGAGCAGGGCGCGTTGCAGGACGACGGCGGCGTGCCGGGCGCGTTGCAGGGCGAGGGCCTGGCGCAGCGGGGCCTGGGCGCGTTGCAGGACTTCGTGCTGGAGGTCGATGTCGGCGGGTCCGGGCGGGGGTGCGTCCTGGCAGCCGGCGGTGGCGGCGAGGGCGACGACGGCGCCGTCGACGACGATGGGCAGCAGGGTGAGGCTGGTGGCGCGGACGGCGCGCAGCCAGCGGGCGGAGATCTCGGGGACGGTGCCGGTGGGGAAGGCGCCCGCGGTGAGGTCGAGCAGGGCGGGGGTGCGGTCGGTGACGGCGCGGCGGGCGTGCGGGCCGAGGGTGAAGGTCTGCCGTTCGAGCGGGGGCAGCGGGGGCAGTCCGGGGCGGGCGACGGAGGCGATCCGGGTGGCGGTGATCTCTTCGCCGGCGGCGTCGGGTCCGGGTAGCAGGTAGACGGCGCAGACGTCGGTGAGGTCGGGGACGAGGGTGGCGGCGAGGGCGGCGAAGGCGTCTTCGGCGCGTTCGGCCTCGGTGACGGCGCCGGCCCGGGCGAGCAGGCGTTCGCGCAGGCGGCCGCGCCAGTGGTCCTCGATGTCGCGGGTGGTGCCGATCCATTCGGTGCCGCGGTCCTCGTGCGGGACGGGGACGGCGCGGGAGCGCAGGTGCCGGTAGCCGCCGGTGGCGCTGCGGACCCGGAAGGTGTGGTCGAAGACGGCGGGCAGCTCGCGCAGGGCGGCGGCCCAGCGGGCGGCGGTGTCGGCGCGGTCCTGGGGGTGGACGACGTCGAGCCAGCCGTCGGCGGTGGCGGCTTCGGGGAAGGGCTGGCCGGTGATCTCCTCCCAGCCGGGCATGAGTTCGCCGGCGGTGCCGTCGGCGCGGGCGACCCAGACCATCTGGGCGGCGGCGGCGATCAGGGCCTCGTAGCGCTGGAGGGCTTCGAGGCGTTCGGCGGACTGGCGTTCGGCTTCGAGGGCGGAGTGCAGTTCGGCGGTGGTGTCGATGGCGGCGGCGAGGATGCCGGGGCCCTCGCCGGTGGTGGTGGGCGAGCAGGAGTAGACGAAGTGGCGGTGGGTGGGTTCGCCGGCGGGGCAGCCGAGGGTGCGGTGGGCGGTGACCTGCCGGGCGGTGCCGTCGGCGAGGACGGCGTCGAGGGTGGCGAGGAAGCGTTCGCTGCCGGGTTCGGTGAAGGCTGCGCGGGCGGGTGCGCCGAGCGGGCGGTCGCCGAACAGAGCGCGGAAGGCGTGGTTGTAGTAGACCAGCCGGTGGTCGGTTCCGGCGGTCAGGGCGATCGCCACGACGGCGTGGTCGAACGCCTCGGGTGTCAGCTGGGGTTCCGGCACCCCGGGTCCTCCTCCCGTCCGCCGCCGGGCGGGTGCGTGGGTTCCTGCCCGGCTCTGCTCGGGCGCCGTGCGGCGCTCCGGTACGCGGGCCCGGGCCGGTGCGGGTGGGGTTCCCGCGCCGGCCCGGGCCGTGCTCGGTGCGGTGTCAGGTGAGCAGTTTCTGCTTGGCGGCCCGGAACTCGTCCTCGGAGATCGCGCCGCTGTTCTTCAGGTCCGCGAGCCGGGCGAGTTCGTCGACGTGCCGCGGTCCGGTGTTCCGGTCGTCGGTGCCGGCGGCCTTCCGGATGTAGTCCTGGAACTCGCCCTCGGCCTGGGCGGCGAGGGCCCGGTCGCGTCGGCCCATCTCCTTGCCGCGGACGATCAGGTAGACCAGGACGCCGAGGTAGGGCAGCAGGATCACGAAGATCGTCCAGCCGGCCTTGCCCCAGCCGCCCATGTCGTGGCTGCGGAAGATGTCGGTGAGGACCTTGAACATCAGGAAGAACCACAGGATCCACAGGAACAGCCACAGCATGGTCCAGAACAGGTTGAGCGCCGGGTAGTCGTCCATCGACTGGCTCCCTTCACAGGTCCTTCGAGTGGTATCACCACATTTCGGACATCGCATGTCGACGGCCCGCCTCCGCGCGGGGCGCCGCGGGCCGGGCGAGGATGTGGGCCGGTGTCGGGTTCGGCGGCGCGGGAGGCGCGGATGGTGGACGGCGGGCGGACGGCGGCCGCGGAGCGGGACGGCGACGGGGCGTCCCTGGAACGGGTGACGGCGCTGCTGGCGCGGCTGGCCGGGATGCTGCTGGCGGCGAGCGGCGAGGGCGCCTCGGAGGTCGAGCGGACGGTGGCGCGGGTCGGGGCGAGTTTCGGCGCCCGCACCTCGATGGTGCTGGTCCCGGACGGCGCGGCGCTGACCGTGCTGCTGGGCGGCCGCACGGCGACGGTCGCGGTGCGGGCCTTCCCGGACGTCGCCCGGCTGGACAAGGTGGCCGCGCTCAAGCCCTGGGCGCACCGGGTCGCGCTGGGCGGCACCCCCCTCGCGGAGGCGGAGCGGCGGCTGGCGGCGATCGACGGCGCGCCCGCCCCGTACCCGTGGTGGCTCAGGGGGCTGGGCATCGTGCTGTTCACGGTGGGGTTCGCGCCGCTGATGCAGCCGACCTGGTACGAGATCGGCAGCAGTGCGCTGCTGGGCCTGGTCACGGCGGTGCTGGCGGTGGCGGCGGGGCGGTGGCCGCGGCTGGCGCGGGTGCTGCCGCTGGTGGCGGCGACCGCGGTGTCGGTGCTGGTGCTGGAGGTGTTCGCCCGGACGCCGGCGCACGGCGGGGCGGTGCTGCTGATGCTCCCGGCGCTGTTCTACTTCGTCCCCGGCGACCTGCTGTCGGCGGCGGCCGTCGAGCTGGCCGCGGGCTTCCTCACCACGGGGGCGGTGCGCCTGGTGTACGCGGTGTTCCTGCTGCTGCAGCTGTACCTGGGCGTGATGCTCGGGGTGTACGCGACCGGCGGCGACACCTCGGCGATGTTCGACGTGGCGGCGCACGCCGACCTGCCGCGCTGGGCGGCGTTCCTGTCCTGGGTGGTGTTCACCCTCGGCACGGTGCTGGCGTTCGCGGTGCCGTGGCGGCTGCTGCCGGTGCTGCTGGGGACGGTGTACCTGACGGTGGCGGTGCAGTCGGGGGCGACGAAGCTGGTCGGGGAGGTGGGCGGGACGTTCGCGGCGGCGGTGGCGCTGGGGGTGCTGGCCACGGTGGTGGCGGCCGGGCCGGGGCGGCCGCCGCGGATGCTGCTGGCGCTGCCGGGGTTCTTCACGCTGACGGTGGGCTCGCTGGGCATGCGCGGCCTGACCAGCCTGGCCGGCGGGCATCCGGTGCGGGGGTTCCACGACCTGCTGTCGATGGTGACCACGGTGGTGGCGATCGCCGTCGGCCTGCTGGTCGGCTCGGTGCTCGCCCAGCGCCCGCAGCCGCTGCCGGCCTCCCCCGACTACCCGGCCGCGGCCCCGCCGCCGCCGTAGCAGGGCAGGTCGAGCGCGGTCGGGTCCATCGCCGCGAGCCACTGGCCGGAGCGGCGCAGCACGGGCGTCAGCACGATCTCAGGCCCGCCGTCGTGGCCGGTCCGCACCAGGGCGTCGTAGCGGACGGGGCGGTGGGCGGCGGTCGCGGGGGTGGGCCGGTCGTCGCGGCGGGCCCGGGCCTGGGCGTCGAGGGCGCGGTAGGCGCGGCGCAGGTGGGGCTCCCAGCCGGGCAGGTGGTGCGGGTCGGCGGGGACGAGGTAGCGGGCGCCGCGGTCGGCCAGCAGGGCGGTCAGGCGCTCGACGGCCTCGGTGCGGCCGAGGCCGTCGGGCAGTTGCTCGAGGGCTTCGGCGAGCGGGCGGGTGACGCGCAGCAGGGCCTCGTTGAAGTCGAGGCCGTGTTCGCCCTCGGCCTGCACCAGCAGGGCGCGCTGCTCGCCGGTGAGGTTCAGCCGGCACGGGTAGTGGCCGCCCTCGGTGAGCAGGTCGGGCTGTCCGTGCCAGGCCACGGGGGTGTCGCCGAGGCGGGCCCACTGCGGCCAACTCACCTGCTCACCGGGGCCTTTGACGGCGTGTCCGAGCGGGTGGTCGCCGACGGTGAGGATCTCGATCCGGGCGCCGACCACCTTGGCGGGGGCGGGGTGGACGACCAGGCGCCGCCCGTCCCAGTCGAGGCCGCCGGTGTGCGCGCCGACGGGTTCGGTGGCGGCGAGGGTGAGCGGACCGTGCGGGTGCGCGTCGTGCATGTGGGCCACCGTGACGGGGACCAGGACGGCGGCGCGGAGCACGGCCTGCCGGTCGGGGAACGGCCTGGGCTGGACCGTCTCGGTGGTGGCGTGCTCCGTCATGCGCTGTGCCCTTCCCGCGCCCGCACGGCGCGCGACCCGGCGGGTGCCGGCTCGTCGGCCGCCCACCCCGCGGTGTGTTCCGTCGGCCGCCTCGGCGGCCAGGGGGACAGCGTACGGGCCGCCGCCCGGTTGCGGAACGCGGTGGGGGCGGGTGGTGGCGAATCGTGACCGGGGGCAACGGCCGGGCGGTCAGCGGTCGTTGGGGGAGATCCGCCAGGCGAGCAGGACGACCAGGAAGGACGCGGCGCTGAATCCGGTGCACCACCAGGCGGTGGCCACCTGGCCGCGCATCCAGGCGTTGGTGGCGGTGTTCAGCGCCCACAGCTGGCCGATCACGATGGTGACGGCGAGGGCGACCCGGGCGGACAGGATCGCCGAGCGCTCGGGCTGCTGGTCGGTGCCCGCGCCGGGGCCGGGGCCGGTCGCCGAGATCCGGGGGTCGGCGTAGCCGGAGGTGGCCCGGATCTGCGGGTACCGTTCGCGGACGGGCCGGTTGAGCCGGGGTTCGTCGCTGCCCGGGTGGTAGCCCTGCGGGTAGTGGCCTTCGGGAACGCTCATCACGCACCTCCACAAGCGGGTTGACGCCTCATCGCTTCGTGCCGTGCGCGCCGGTCAGCGGCCGCTGCGGCGGCCGGCGCAGCCGGCGGCCTCGGCGAGGGCCGGGTTGCGGGCGGTCAGGCCGCGGCACAGGCCGGCTTCCTCGGCTTCGCCGGAGCGGGCGGTGCCGATCGCCCAGACCGCGCCCTGGGCGTCCTCGACCACCACCACCTTGGGCAGCGGGCGGGGCGGCGGGCCGCCGGTGACCTCGCCGGTGCGGGAGTCGAACTGCCCTTCGTGGCAGGGGCAGTAGAGGTCGCCGTCGCTGCCGTGGTCGCGCCGCCAGAGCACCCCGCAGGCCAGGTGGGTGCAGACCGTGGAGTAGCCGACCAGGGTGCCGTCGGGCAGCCGGATCGCCATCGCCCGGTCGTCCTCGCCGGGGTAGTCGAAGCTGACCGCCTCGCCGCGCTCGATCCGGTCGGCGACCTTCAGCGGGGCGGCGCTGCCGTCGCCGTGGCGGTGCAGCACGCCGGCCGAGACGACGGTGGAGCCGACCACCAGGCCGCCGGAGACGGTGGCGACGATCCGCAGGTAGTCGCGCCGGGTGGTCAGCGAGTCGGCGCTGATCCGCTCCTTGAGCGCGGCCCGTTCGGCCCGGTGGCCGTCCGGGTCCGCGGAGCCGTACGGCTCGGGGGAGTTGCCGGGGCTGGTCACGCCCTCGCTCCGTTCCCGGGCGTGGGACGCCCGTTGACCTCGATCAGGTTGAGCGTCCCGCCGGGGACGGGGGTCTGCCGTTCGCCCGGCACCACCATGGCGACGCCGGTGGAGACCACGGTGTCGCCGAACGCGAACAGCGTGGAGACGTCCACGCCGGGCCGTTCGGCCTGGAGTTCCTCGACGGTGCCGTAGAAGAGGGCGCCGGTGGGGCAGACGGTGGCGCACATCGGGGCCAGGCCGTAGGAGGTGCGGTCGTAGCAGAGGTTGCACTTCATCTGGAGCTTGGCCTCCAGGTCGATCTTGGGCACGCCGAACGGGCAGGCGTTGACGCAGTTCGCGCAGCCGATGCAGCGGGTCGGGTCGGCCTCCTGCACCACGCCGTCGGCGGTGATCAGGATCGCCTCGGCGGGGCAGACCTCGGCGCACGGCGCGACCGGGTCCTCGCAGTGCATGCAGACGGTGGGCAGCGAGGCGACGGTGTGGCCCTCGTCCGGGTAGTCCAGGTGGATCATCGACTTGCCGCGGTGCGAGTCGCACTCGCGGCAGGCCGACACGCAGGCCTGGCAGCCGATGCAGCGGCCCGGGTCGATGAAGATGGTGCGTCCCAGCATCCTCGGTCAGCCCCTCTCGGCGGTGCCGCGGCCCTGCGGCGAGGTCGGCGGCAGCGGGTCGGTGCGGGAGACCTGGGCCTCCGGGTAGGCCTCGCGGCCCGGCGGCACCGGCGGCGCGGGCACCGGGTCGATCTCCCTGGCCGGCTCGATCCGCACCGCGCACACCTTGTACTCGGGGATCTTCGAGCGCGGGTCGAGCGCGTCGATGGTCAGCGCGTTCGCGGCGACGGGGTACGGCCAGTGGTAGGGCACGAACACGTGGTCGGGGCGGATCGCCTCGGTCACCAGCGCGGGCAGCACCTCGCTGCCGCGCCGGGTCACCACCCGCACCGGTTCCCCGTTGCGGAAGCCGTGCGAGGGGTGCACCTCCACCCAGGGGCGGGGCGTCTGCTCGACCAGGCCGCCCAGGCGGCGGGTCTGGTTGCCGGACAGGAAGTGCGCGACGGTGCGCCCGGTGGTCAGCGTCATCGGGTACTCGTCGCTGTACGGGTCGGCCGGCGGGTGCCACTCGACGACCTGCATGTGCACCTTCTGGTCCGGGTGGGAGGTCTTCCCGCCCTCGAACAGCCGCGGCGTGCCCGGGTGGTCGAGGCTGGGGCAGGGCCAGGCGATGCCGCCGGTCTCCTCCAGGCGCTCGTAGGTGATGCCGTAGTAGTCGATGACGGTGCCGGCCGAGGCGCGGCGCAGTTCGTCGAACACGTCGCGGGAGCCCTCGAAGGCGAACTTGCCGCCCTGGCCGAGGCGGCGGGCGATCTCGCACATCACCCAGGTGTCGGTGCGCACGCCCGGGGGCGGCTCCTGGGCCTTGTTGTGCTTGACCACCCGGGCCTCGGCGTTGGCCATCACGCCCTCGTCCTCGGCCCAGGTGGTGACGGGGAGGACCACGTGCGCGTTGGCGGCGGTCTCGGAGAGGAAGAAGTCGAGCTGGGCGTGGAACTCAAGCTGGTCGTAACCGTCCTTCACCACCGCGTAGTTGGGCAGCGAGACGAACGGGTTGTTGCAGACGCCGATCAGGCCGCGGATCTCGCCGCGCTGCATCTGCCAGACCATCTCCATCATCGAGGTGCCGGCCTGCGGGAGTTCGGACTCCTCGATGCCCCAGATCGCGGCGACCTGCCGGCGGTGCGCCGGGTCGTTGATGGAGCGGCCGCCGGGCAGCAGGTCGGACTTCTGGCCGTGCTCGCGGCCGCCCTGGCCGTTGCCCTGACCGGTGATGGTGCCGTAACCGGCGCCGGGGCGGCCCAGGTTGCCGGTGGCGGTGCACAGGTTGATCACGGTCAGGCAGTTCTCCACGCCCTGGGTGTGGTGTTCGATGCCGCGCGCGTGCCAGGCCATCGCCCGGTCCGCCGTCCCGAACACCCGTGCCACCTGGACGACCTGCTCCGCCGGGATGCCGCAGATCTCGGCGGCCCGGGCGGGCGGGTACGCCTTGACGGTGGCCTTGACCTCCTCCCAGCCGGTGGTGTGCTCGGCCAGGAACGCCTCGTCGGTCAGGCCCTCCTCGACGATGACGTGCAGCACCGCGTTGAAGAACGCCGAGTCCGTACCGGACTTGAGCGCGACGTGGATGTCGGCGGTGCGGGCGACGGCGGTCTCCCGCGGGTCGACCACGATCAGGGTGGCGCCGCGGTCCCGGGCGCCCCACACGTACTGGGTCATCACCGGGAAGCACTCGCCGACGTTCGACCCGGCGATCAGCAGGCACTGGGTCTGCAGGATGTCGGAGAACGGGTTGCCCGCCCGGTCGATGCCGAAGGCCAGCTTGTTGGCGCCGGCGGCGCTCACCATGCACAGCCGGCCGTTGTAGTCGACGTGCCGGGTCTTCAGCGCGACCCTGGCGAACTTGCCGACCAGGTACGTCTTCTCGGAGAACAGGCTGGCCCCGCCGAGCATCCCGAACGCGTCCCGGCCCTGCGCGCCCTGGATCCGCTGGATCTCGGCGACGGTGAAGTCCAGCGCCTCCTCCCAGCTCGCCTCCCGGAACGGCTCGTCGCGGCTGCGGCGCATCAGCGGCACGGTCAGCCGGTCCGGGTGGTTGACCTGCTGGTAGGCGTTGATGCCCTTGGGGCACAGCCGCATCCGGTTGATGTCGTGGTTGCGCGGCTCGACGCCGAACACCTTGCCGCGGCCGTCCACCCGCAGGTACATCCCGCACTGCACGCCGCAGAAGCAGCAGTGCGTGGGGACGAGGGTCTGCTCGGTCTGGTCGGCCCGCCAGGCGGCGGCGGGCAGGCCGCCCGCGTCGCGGAAGTTGCGGGTCCCGAGCGGGGCGACGCTCGGGTCCAACGGGACGTGCTCGTGGCTCACTTGAACCCCCGCTTGACGTTCGACAGGTAGGCGTTGCCGCGCAGCACCCGCTTGCAACGGGGGCAGTACTCGGCCCACCCGTCGAAGCCCAGCTGCAGGTCGCGCATGGTGGCGCGCAGGTTGTCCACCGCCGCGACGGTGTCGATCGGCCGGCCGCAGCGCCTGCACCCCTGCAGCTCCTCGGCGTCCGAACCCCGGCGCCGCGCCGTGTACTTGAACAGCTGCATGCCGACCGCGGCCGGGCGCTGCACGATGTGGAAGAACTTGCCGAACGGCAGGTAGACCAGGGTCAGGACGACCGAGGCCATGTGCAGGATCGCCAGGAACTCGTAGCCGCCGCCGTGCAGGAACATCTCGGAGAAGGTCAGCAGCAGGCCGGTGACCGAGATGGTGACCAGGGCCAGCAGCGGCAGGAAGTCGTAGCCGAAGCGCTGTCCGGTGGTGGCGGCGCGGTCGCGCACCCGCCGCCACAGGAAGTAGCCGGCGCCGCCGATCACCAGCACGGCGGCCAGGTCCAGGCCGTGGTAGAGCGCCCAGCCGAGGAAGCTGCCGGAGTCGAAGCCGAACAGCTTCAGGCCCCACAGCCGCATCTCGTAGCCGGGGCCGGCCGCGCTGGAGGAGGTGAAGGTGAACCAGCCCCAGGTCAGCGGGAAGGTGATCGCGGCGGCCAGCAGGCAGCCCCAGAAGATCAGTTGGTGCGCGGCCCAGCGGGCGTGCGAGCGGGCGCCGAGGAACTTCTGGAAACCCAGGTAGGTGGCGATCATCCTGGGCAGCGCGGCGGGCGAGCGCTTGAGGTTCTCCCAGGACAGCGCGGCCTTCCAGCCCGCCACGAACAGCCGGCGGGCGGCGGGCGCGGACACCCACACCACGTAGCGGTAGACCACGCCGAAGGTGAGGAACACCGACGCCACCGCGTACGGCACCAGTGCCGAGTCGAAGTCCCGCAGGCCCCGGCTGCCCAGCACGATCGCCACCACCAGCAGCGCGCCGGCCGCGGCGGCGACCACCGAGGCGCGCACCACCGTCGCCGAGCCGGGCGACGGCCCGACCGCCTCCGCGCCTCCCCCGCCCGGCCCGTCCCCGACCGGGCCGCCCCCGGTCGGTCTGCCCTCCGTGGGCGGTGCTGTCCCGGCCACGCGCACTCTCCTCAGCGTTCGACGACGCACTCGACCTGACGTTCTCTCAGCCGGACGCTAGCGATCACCCCCGCCCGGAGCCCGCCGTCTGCACCGTCGGCGGCGCGTCGCTGCGCCGGACGGGTGAGCGGGCGGCGCGGCTGCCCCGGCGGGGCGCCCGGCCGCGGTGGGCGGCAGGACCGGCCCGCCCGCTCGGAAGGGCTGGCCTGACGGGACATCAGCCACTAGGGTATGTCTTCATGTTGAAGGACGTACACAATTCCGGGCCGCTCGAGGACGCCGACGGCCACCTCTACGACCCCGGCGTGCGCGCCGCCATGAGCGCGTTCGACCCGGACGGGGACACGCTCGCCCTGGAGGCCGCCGCCGCCGTCCGCTCCGCCTCGCAGGCCGTCGACCGGCTCCGCGCGCACGGCGCGGGCGGACGCGGCCTCAGCTCCGGGGCGCTCGACGTGCTCGCCCGGCTCGCCGGCGCCGACCCGGCGGGCCTGAGCATCGGCGAACTCGCCCGCGCGGGCGGCGTCAGCTCGCGCAACGTGACCGGCCTGGTCGACACCCTGGAGGGCGAGGGCCTGGCCCGCCGCGTCCCCGACCCCGACGACCGGCGCTCGGTGCGCGCCACCATCACCCCCGCGGGCCGCAGCTGGCTCGAGGACTTCCGCGTCCCCACCCGGCGCGCGATGGCCGCGGTCTTCCGCGGCTTCACCCCCGGGGAACTGGCCGCCTTCCGGCACCTGTGCCTGCGCGTGGTCGCCAACCAGCAGCAACTGGAGCAGTACCTGGGCCGCGGCGGACGCTGACCGGCCCCGTCAGCCCTCCCCCGCCAGGGCGTCGACGGCGGCGCGGACCGCGCCCGGGTGCGCCGACAGGTCGGTGCTGTCGGCCCACTGGTCGACGGCGCCGATCAGCGGGCGGTCGCGCAACTGCGGTTCGGTGACGGTGCGTTGCAGGGCGCGGGCGAAGCGGTCGGCGTGCAGGACCGGGTACGGGCGGCTGTGGTAGCGGCGGCGGGCCGGGTCGAGCGGCTCGGTCAGCCCGAGCGCGTTGTGCGCGCGGGCCGCGGCCTCGTACGCGTCGGCCAGGTGGCGGGCTTTTGCGGCCGGGTCGGGGGCGGCGAGGGCGGCGCGCAGGGCCGGGGCGAGGGCGGGGCCGGTGTCGAGGCGGGCGAAGGCGCTGCCGAGCCACTTGCCGTACGGGGCGTAGCGGCGGCCCATCAGGAGGGCGAGCCGCATCAGGTCGCGGGCCAGGCGGGCGGTGGTCACGGCCGCGCCGAGGTCGTCGCCCGCCTCGGCGCAGCGGCCGACGAACGCCTCCTCCCGGGCGATCCGCTGCCACTGGCAGGCCAGCAGGTGGCGCCACACCTGGTCGGGGTACCAGCGCAGGCGGGCGCGGGCGGCGGTGAGCGTGCCGGGGCCGTCGTGGAGGACGGCGCCGCCGGTGAACTCGGCGAGCCGCTGCTGCGGGAGGGCCAGCCAGTCGGTGGCGGACGGTTCGGTGGCGGCCCAGGCGGCGGCGGGCGGGCCGAGGCGCTCGGCGAGCCAGCCGGGCAGGTCGTGGACGGTGACCCGGTGGTCGACCGGGCCGTCGGCGGGGGCCAGGTGGCTGACCGGGTCGTCCGGGTCGCCGCTGCTGCGGTAGTGGGTGGACCAGCCGCGGATCCGGCCGGGGAGGCGTTCGGCGAGCAGCCGGTGCAGGGCGGGGCCGTGCCGGCGGGCGTCGTCCGGGGCGAGGAAGAGCTGCAGGCGCGGGCCCCAGTCGTGGTCGGTGGAGCGCGCGCTGTCGAGGCCGAGCACCTCGGAGCCGGGGCCGATCCGGGCGGCGGCGTACGGCAGGCCCGGGTGGGTGTCCGCCAGGATCGGCCAGACCGCCTCCTCGTACAGGGCCCGGGCGAGGTCCAGCCCGGGGACGAAGGGCGGATCCGGCGGGGCGGGTGCGGTCATGCGGCCCACTGTGGCGGAGCGGGTCGGGCGGGGTCCACCGTTTATCCCCGCGGCGGGGCGGGGCCGCCCGTTCAGCCGACCGGGGCCGGGCGTTCGCGGGCGGGGGCGGTGCGCTGCGGGAGGCGGACGGCGGGGGCGGTGGCCTGCTTCGGGCGTGTCGGCGGGCGCGGCTCCTCGGGGTGGCGGCGGATCGGCAGGGCGAGCAGCAGGCCGAGGGTGGCCAGGACGTACGCGCTGCCGCCGAACAGGGTGCCGAGGTCGCGGCCGTCGGGGCGCCAGAGCCACACCATGCCGCTGGAGAGCACGAGTTGGAGCAGCCAGCAGAGGGTGAGCAGGGTGCGGCGGCGCCGGGTGCGGTCCAGTGCGGCGTCGGCGAGGACGACCAGGGCGGGCAGCATCCACACCAGGTGGTGCACCCAGGTGATCGGGCTGACCAGGCAGCAGGCGATGCCGGTGAGGCTGTACGCGGCGAGGCTGTCGCGGGCCGCTTCGGCCCGGTGCAGGCGGTACGCCCAGAGCGCGAGGACGGCCAGCGAGGCGGCCACCCACAGGGCGCGGCCGGGGAGTTGGGGGCCGAGCCGGGCGATCAGGCCCTGCAGGGACTGGTTGGACATGTTGGCGAAGCCGCCGACCCGGTCGGTGTCCCACAGGGTGACGGTCCAGAACTGGCGGGAGACCTCCGGGCCGGCCAGGAAGCCCGCCCCGGTGGCGCCGAGCGCGGTGGCGGTGGCCGTCGCGGCGGCCCGCCACCGGCGGGTCAGCAGCAGGTGGACGATGAACAGCGCCGGGGTCAGCTTGATCGCGGCGGCCAGGCCGGTGCCCACTCCGGCGAGCAACTGCCATCTTCTGTTGGAGAACTGACGACTCGTCAGCTCGCGGTCGGCGAACACCAGGGCGACCAGCAGCAGGTTGACCTGGCCGAAGCTGAAGGTGTCGCGGACGGGGTTGCTCAGGCCGCACAGGCAGGCCGCGAGGCCGAACGCGTACCAGCGGCACCAGCCCCGGCGGCGGGCGATCGGGTCGACGATCCAGTACAGCAGCAGCGCGGTGGCGACGGCGGACAGCGCGACGCCGACCGCGATCGCCGGGTGCCAGCCGAGCAGCCGCATCGGCAGCATGCAGACCGCCGCGAACGGCGGGTAGGTGAACCCGTACGGGGTACCGGGCCGGACGTAGTCGTAGAGCTGCCCGGTCGCGGCCCAGTGCCGCACCGTGCCGTAGTACACGCCGGCGTCGAACCAGCCCCGGTGGCCCGGGATGAACGCCAGGATCAAGGTGGTGGCCAGGACGGCGACGGCGAGCACCGCGGTCCTGGCGGTGGTGGTGCCGCGGGTCAGCACGCCGGCTGCCTTTCCTGGAAAGTGAGTTGACGCTCCGTCAGCATGACTGCGACCGCCCCGAGGACGAGGCCGCCGGCGGCCAGCACCAACTCGGCGGAGTCCGGCTCGAATCCGTCCGGCATGACGGCGAACGCCAGTGCCGCGCAGGCGAGTTCGACCGCCCTGCGGGCACCGGCGGTCCGGGCCGCGAGCGCGGCCGGGACGGCGCACCACAGCGCGTACCAGGGCCGGAAGGCCGGTCCGAGCGCGACCACCGCCCCGAACGCGAGCGCCAGGGCCGCCACCGGCCCGCTCCCCCGCCGCGCCACCCGCACCGCCAGCAGGACGACCAGCGCCATCGCCACCCCCGCCCCGAGCAGCCGGGCGCCCGCCACCGGCCCCTCCGGCGCGACGCCCGCCAGCGCGGCGGCCAGTCGGCCCAGCCCGCTGCTCGGCGACCAACTGCTCGCGGTGGCCGGGGTCGTCAGCGCGGAGACCCAGCCGTAGCCGGTCCCGGCCACGGCGGTGACGACGGCCGTGGTGCCGGCGGCGACCGCCAGGACCGCGGCGGCGCAGCGGAACCGGTGGCCGCGGGCGGGGGTCGCGTCCGAACGGGGCGGGCCGTCCGGGGACGGGACGGCGGTGGCGAGCCACCAGGCGGCGGGGAGGGCGAGGGCGGCGGGGGCCTTGGTCAGGGCGGCCAGGGTGATCAGGGCGGCGGCCGGCAGGGGCCGGCGGCGGGTGGCGGCGAGCAGGCCCGCGAGCATCAGGGCGAGCGGAGCGGCGTCGTTGTGGGCCCCGGCGACCAGGTGCAGCAGGACCAGCGGGTTGAGCGCGCCCAGCCGCAGCGCGGCCGCCGGGTCGGTGCCCAGGGCGCGGGCGAGGGCCGGGAGCAGGGCGGCCAGGGCGGCGACGGCCAGGACGGCGGCCAGCCGCAGCAGCAGGACCCCGGCGTACGGGTGGTCGGCGAGCGGGGCGGCGGCCCGGGCCAGCAGCAGGAAGGCGGGCCCGTAGGGGGCCGGGGTGTGCTGCCAGACCTGGGGTATCTGCTGGGCGATCGGGCCGCCGAGCGCGGCGGGCCCGTCCGCGTAGACGTCGAACCCGCCTGCCAGCATGGCCCCTTGGGCGAGGTAGCTGTAGGCGTCGCGGCTGAACAGCGGCGGCAGGAGCAGCAGCGGGGCGGCCCACCAGGCCAGGGTGGCCGTCAGCCAGCGGGTGCGGGCGGCGAAACGGCCGGCCGCGGGAAGGCCGTTGCCGGGCGGCGCGCCGACGGACGGGGCTTCGGCGGGCAGCGCGCCGACGGACAGGGCTTCGGCGGGCAGCGCGTCGGCAGGTGGCGCGTCGGCGGAGCGGCCGAGCAGGAGCCAGGCGGCGGTGAGGACGGTCAGGCCCGCGAAGACCAGGACGGTGCCCGCGCCGCCGGAGGCGCGCAGGGTGGGACCGGTCGCGGCGGCGGGCAGGGCGCCGGAGGTGAGTGCGCCGGCCGCGAGGGCGAGCGAGCCCAGCAGTCCGAGCCACCGGTACCGGCTCGGGTAGGCGTTCGCGCCCGTGTTCGGCATGTCGGGAACGCTGGCAGAGCGCCGTGGCCCCCGGGGGAAGAGTCGGCGTCCGACGGGTGGCCGCGGGGCGTCCGGCTCATGCTGTCCGCAGGCCGGGGCGGGTGCGGGGGTCAGGGCGCCCCGGAGGGGCCGTACCTGGCATTCAGCATGTGCACATCTGGTCTCCCTCGGCCGTCCACCTCAGTGCCAGGCGGGTCGGGGAGACATACGGGAGCCGCCCGCGGCCGGTACCGCCCGACCGGTGGTCCGGGTGCGAGCGCTCGTGTCGTTGCGTGTCGTCCCGTGCCGTCCGTCGCCACCCTATCGCGCCCCGAGATCCCGGAGAGTCCCGCCATGACCACCGCCCCCGCCCGTCCCGGACAGCTCCCCGCCACCGCCCCGGCCGCCGCCCGGCTCGCCCCGAGCCGGCTCCCGGAGCCCCGACAGCCCTCGTACCAGCTGGTGTTCGCCCGCACCGCGGAGGACGTGCGGGCCGCCCAGCGGCTGCGCCACCAGGTGTTCGCGGACGAGATGGGCGCGGTGCTCGACTCGCCGCTGCCCGGCCTGGACGCCGACCCGTTCGACGAGTTCTGCGACCACCTGCTGGTGCGCGAGCAGCCCACCGGCGAGGTGGTCGGCACCTACCGGCTGCTGCGGCCCGAACAGGCGCGCCGCGCGGGCCGGTTGTACTCCGACACCGAGTTCGACCTGGCCCGGCTGGGCGGGCTGCGGGACGGCATGGTGGAGGTCGGGCGGTCCTGCATCACCGCGGCGCACCGCGGCAACGGCGCGGTGATCAACCTGATGTGGGGCGGCATCGCCCGCTACATGACCGCCACCGGCAACGCCTGGCTGGCCGGCTGCTGCTCGATCCCGCTGGCCGACGGCGGCGCGACCGCCGCCGGGGTGTGGGACACCGTCTCCGCCAAGCACCTGGCCCCGCAGCAGTACCGGGTCGCCCCGCTGCGCCCGTGGTCCGCCGAGGGCGTGGCCCGGGCGGGCCGCACCCCGGTCCCCGCGCTGCTGCGCGGCTACCTGCGGCTGGGCGCCTGGGTGTGCGGCGAGCCCGCGTACGACCCGGACTTCAACGTGGCCGACCTGTACGTGCTGCTGTCGCTGGAGCGCACCGACCCGCGCTACCTGCGGCACTTCCTGGCCGCGGCGGCGGACCTGCCGCTCTCCGCGATCACCGGCGGGGACACCCGTCCCGCCGCCGACCCGGTTGCCGCCAACTCGCTCGCCGACGAAGGCGCTTCGCGCGGAACGGCGACGGCGGCATGAGCGCCTGGCTGCCGACCGCACCGTGCACGCCCGGCGACTGTGTGACGGTCGCCGGGCCCCGCGCGGGGTGGCGCACCGGGTGCTGCGGCTGGCCGGGTGCCTGACGGTGCTGGTCGCCGGAGTGCTGGTGGCGCCGCTGGTGCGCGCGCTGGCCTGGCTGCCGGCGGAGCGGCTGGTGCGCTGGTGGTCGCGGCTGCTGCTGGCCTCGCTGGGCGTGCGGGTGCGGCCGATCGCCGCGCCGGGCCGGCAGGCCGGCGGGTCGCTGCTGGTGTCCAACCACGTCTCGTGGCTGGACGTCCTGCTGGTCGCGGCCGTCCGACCGGGCCGGATGCTGGCCAAGACCGAGGTCGGCCGCTGGCCGGTGCTCGGCCCGCTGACCTCCTGGGGCGGCACCATCTTCATCGACCGGGACCGGCTGCGGGCGCTGCCCGGCACGGTCGAGGAGATCGCCGCGGCGCTGCGCCGCGGCGAGCGGGTGGTGGTCTTCCCGGAGGGCAGCACCTGGTGCGGGCGCGGCGGCGGCCGGTTCCGCCCGGCGCTGTTCGAGGCGGCGGTGCGGGCCGACGTGCCGGTGCAGCCGCTGACGCTGCGCTACCGCACCGCGGACGGGCGGCCGAGCACCGCGCCGGCGTTCGTCGGCGAGGACGGGCTGCTGGCCTCGATGTGGCGGGTGGTGTCGGTGCGCGGCCTGACCGCGGAGGTCGAGTTCCTGCCGCAGCTGCCGCCCGCGCTGTTCCCGGGCCGCCGACAGCTCGCGGCGGCCGCCCAGCGGGTGGTCGACCGGCGCCGCCTCCCGGACGGCACCCCGTCCGACGCCCCCGGCTGCGCGGCCTGCGCCCACCCCGTCGAACGTCCGGTCCGCGGCCCGGGTGCCTCCGGGCCGGGCCCGGCCGGAGCGGGCCCGGTCGGGACCGGCACGGTCGGGACGGCGGGCGCGGGCGTGGCGGGCGCGGGCTTGGCGGGCGCGGCCGCGGGCGTGGCGGCGGAGGCCGGGCGGTAACCGGGCAGGTCGGGGGCGACTCGGGCGACTCGGGCGGTTCGTGTGCCCGCGGTGCCCGAACGGTGGCCGGGACGGAACGGCGGGGTGTCTCCCGTATGATCGGGCGAGTTCAGAAAAGGGCGAGGAGGTGTTCGATGCAGGTGGACGAGGAGGCCGTCGGCGCTGTGCTGAACCGGCTGCGCCGGGCACAGGGCCAGCTGAACGGCGTGATCGCGATGATCGAGGCCGGTCGCGACTGCAAGGACGTGGTCACACAACTCGCCGCCGTCTCGCGCGCGTTGGACCGCGCCGGGTTCAAGATCCTGGCGAGCGGGATGCGGCAGTGCCTGGCCGAGGCCGAGGAGGGCGCCGCGCCGATGAGCGAGGCGGAACTCGAGAAGATGTTCCTGACCCTGGCCTGACCGGCCTGCCCAGCCGCCCGTCCGCCTGCCTGCGCACGCTGCTGTCGTGCCGCTCTGCGGCCTCTCGTGGCGGCACGTTCCCCTGGGCGGCGCGTTCTTCGCCGTACGCCGCCTCGTCACGCACCGCGCCGGAGCGCGCGGTGCGTCGTCGTTGTCGTTGTCGCTGTCGTACGGTCGTCGGCTCAGGCCAGGGCCAGGAAGAGCTTCTCCAGTTCGGCCTCGCTCATCGGGGCGGTGCCTTCCTCGGCCTCGGCCATGCACTGGCGCATCCCGCTGGCCACGATCTTGAACCCGGCGCGGTCCAGGGCCCGGGACACGGCGGCGAGCTGGGTCACCACGTCCTTGCAGTCGCGGCCGGCCTCGATCATCGCGATCACGCCGGCCAGCTGGCCCTGTGCCCGGCGCAGCCGGTTCAGTACCGCGCCGACGGCCTCGTCGCCCACCTGCATCGGGTCTCCTCCTCGTGCTCGGCGGGCGGCCTCCGCCGCCCGTCCCTGTGTTCCGTGCCGCGCGTCAGCCGGT
The DNA here is from genome assembly GCF_003751605.1 of Kitasatospora cineracea. NCBI lineage: Bacteria > Bacillati > Actinomycetota > Actinomycetes > Kitasatosporales > Streptomycetaceae > Kitasatospora > Kitasatospora cineracea. The sequence continues at coordinate 92,892 of NZ_RJVJ01000005.1, read as the reverse complement.
CCTGGTACACCGTGGCACGCGTCGTGTCGTTCTGCTCATACCCCCGCCCGTATCAACCCGCCCGGCGGACGGCTCATTCCCCCGTCCGCCGGACGTTCCCCGCTCCGCTGCTGCGCGGTCGGCCGGTTCAGGCCGCGGCGGCCCAGGCGCCGTAGCCGCCGAGCAGGTCGGAGGTCTGCGGGTGGCCGTGGTGGCGCAGCAGGCTGGCCGCGATGGAGGAGCGGTGGCCGCCGGCGCAGTGCACCACGACGGCGCGGTCCTGCGGTATCTCGCCGAGGCGGTGCGGGAGTTCGGCCAGCGGGAGATGGACGGAGCCGGGGATGCGGCCCTCGGCGCGCTCGCCCTCGCCGCGGACGTCGACGACCAACGGCGGTTCGGCGCCGGCGAGTTCGGTGCGCAGGTCGGCGACGGTGCGGCGGGGGGCCTGGCGCATCTGCTCGGGGACGGTGCGGAAGGCGGTCTCGGGGTCGGCGAGGTAGCCGGCGACGCGGTCGAAGCCGATCCGGGCGAGCCGAGTGACGGTCTCCTGCTCGCGACCCTCGGGGCGATCACCAGCAGCGGCCAGGCCGGGTCGAGGACGGTGCCGGACTGCTCGGCGAAGCGCCCGTCGGCGGGGACGTTGACGGCTCCGGCGAGGTGTCCGGCGGCGAACTCCAGCGGGTCGCGGGCGTCGACCACGACGACGCCGTCGGCGCGCCGGGCGAGGAAGGCGTCGGCGTCCAGCGGGACGGCGAGGGCGGCGGCGTCGAACAGCTCGCGGTCGCGGCGGTTGAGGTCGGCGTCGTAGCCGAAGTAGCCGGGGGCGGTGGGCTGTCCGGCGGTGACGATGCCCACGAACTCGTCCTCGGTCATCGGCGCGCAGGCGTAGTTGGTGGCGCGCTGCTGCCCGATGGTGGACTGCCGCTCGGTGGACAGGTTCTTGCCGCAGGCCGAGCCGGCGCCGTGCGCGGGGAAGACCCGGACCTCGTCGGGCAGCGCCATCAGCTTGTGCTGGACGCTGTCGTAGAGCATCCGGCCGAGTCGGTCTGCGGTGACGCCCACGGAGGCCAGCAGGTCGGGGCGGCCGACGTCGCCGACGAACAGTGCGTCGCCGGTGAGCACCCCGTACGGGACGGGGTCGGCGGCCCGCTCGCGGACCAGGACGCTGATCGACTCGGGGGTGTGGCCCGGCGTCTCCATGATCTCCAGGACGACCTCGCCGAGGCTGATCCGCTCGCCCTCGGCGAGCTTGCGGATCGGGTACTCGGTCTCGGCGCGCCGCCCGTAGCCGATCCAGGCGCCGGTGCGGGCGGCGAGTTCGAGGTGGCCGGAGAGGAAGTCGGCGTGGAAGTGGGTGTTGATGACGCCCTCGACCGTGAAGCCGCGGGCCTCGGCCTCCGCAAGGTACTCGTCCACGTCCCGGCGCGGGTCGACCACCACGGCGCGGCCGGTGGTCTCGTCCGCGATCAGGTACGAGGCCTGGGAGAGGCAGTCGAGGTAGTACTGGGCGAAGAACACGAGGGTCCTCTTCTCTGCGTCGGGCGGACGCCGGGCACGGCCCGGTCGGTTTCGATACCCCCATGGGTATTGTTGCAGGCAGTTCGCTGCCAGGAGGGCTGGCTGGTTGATACCGGTGGGGGTATATGCTCGAAACCAACGATATACCCCCACCGGTATCTTCCCGGAAAACGGACCCGCCGCCCGGAGAGCCGCCGGAACCCTCACGCACCGCCCCGCCACCCCTGGAGGACATCGTGGCCTGGACCCCCCAGCCGCCCGCGCCCGCACAGATCGACCCCACCGCGGCGCACCGCCTGGCCGCCGCCGGCGAGGCGCTGCTGCTCGACGTCCGCGAGCCGGAAGAGCACGCCGTGGTGCACGCGCCCGGCTCGCTCCTCGTCCCGCTCGGCGCCCTCGGCACCTTCGGCACCCTCGGCGAGGGCGGCGACGGCGACGGCGACGGCGACGGCGACGGCAGTGCCCGCGAGGGCGGCACCGGCGGCGGCGGCCTGGGCGCCGTACGGGCCGCGGCCGGTGGGCGGCTGGTGCTGGCGGTGTGCCGGTCCGGCACCCGCTCGCAGACGGCCACCGAGCTGCTGAACGCGCACGGGGTGCCGACGGTGAACGTGGCCGGCGGGATGCGTGCCTGGCTCCGGGACGGGCTGCCCGCGCACCGGAACGACCCGCCCGCGCACCGGGACGAGTGCCACTGCGGCGGCGCGATATGAGCAGCGTCGTCCTGCTGGCGCTGGTCGCCGGCGCGGTGGTCGGCCTGGCACTGGGCGGGCTCGGTGGCGGCGGCAGCATGCTGGCCGTCCCCGCGCTGATCTACCTGATCGGGCTGACGCCCGGCACCGCGACCACCGCCAGCCTGCTGATCGTCGCCGTGACCTCGCTCACCGGCCTGCTCGCCCACGCCCGGGCCGGACGCGTCCGCTGGCGCGAAGGACTGCTGTTCGGCGCAGCCGGACTCCCGCTCGCCGCCCTCGGCGGCGCCCTCTCCCGCCACCTGCCCGGCCCGGCCCTGACCGCCGCGTTCGCCCTGCTGGCCGGCCTGGCCGCCTGGCGGATGCTGGCGGGCGGACGACGGACGGACGGCGCCCCCAGCGCCCGCAGCGCGGACGGCGGTGCAGGTGGCGGCGCAGACGGCGGCCCGGAGTCGGTGCAGCCACGGCACCCCGCTCACGGATCGGCAGCGGTCGAGAGGCCCGGGCCCGGACCCGCACGCGTCTCCGTTCCCGCTCCCGCTCCTGCTCCTGCTCCTGCTCCTGCTCCTGCTCCCGGCGGCGCGATTGTCGCCACCTCGACGGTGACGGTGACGGCGGAGACGGCAACCGCGTCCGTCTCCGCGGAGATGGTCCCTGCAGGGATGAACCCCGAACTGTGCCCCCTCCCGGAGCCTCCCGGCCCGGCGGCCCCGTTCCCGGCCACCGCCCGGGTTCCGGCTTCGGCCCGGCGGTCTGCGCTGGCGGGGGCTGGGCTGGGTGCGGCGACCGGGGTGCTGGGCGTCGGCGGCGGGTTCCTCGCGGTGCCCGCGCTGGTGTCCTTCCTGGCGTTCCCGATGGCCGAGGCGATCGGGACCAGCCTGCTGGTGATCACCCTCAACTCGCTGGCGGCGCTGCTGCCCCGGCTCGGCGGGGCCGCCGAGATCCCGTGGTCGACGGTCGGCCCGTTCGCGGCCGCCGCGGTCCTCGGCGCCTGGGACGGCAAGCGGCTCGCCGCCAAGCTGTCCGGCCGCACGCTGCAGCGACTGTTCGCCGGTGCGTTGCTCGCCGTCGCCGTCCTGATGCTGGTGGACGCCGCGCTCTGACGCCCCGTCCCGTGCGCACCCCTCCGCTCCCCCGGCAACGCCCGCCGCACGGACGCCTCCCCGGTCTCCCTTTCCCCCTTCCCCCTCCCCCTCCCCCGGCCGCCCGTACGCGCCGGGTCCCCCCGAAAGGTTCATCCGCTCCGATGACCACTCCCCTGACCGTCGACCAGCTCCAGCCCCGCCTGCACCAGCTGATCGTCATCGACGTCCGTTCGCCCGGCGAGTTCGCCGGCGGCCACATCCCCGGCGCCCACAACGTGCCGCTCGACCAGCTGTCGCAGGCCCTGCCCGCGCTGCGGGCCGCCGCCGGGCGCGGCGAGCTGGCCGTCACCTGCGCGTCCGGCGCCCGTGCGCTGAACGCCTGCGAGCGGTTGGCCGCGGCCGGTGTGCAGGCGCTGCTCGTCGACGGCGGCACCGCCGCCTGGGCGGCCAACGGCAGGGCGCTGAACCGGGTGCCGGGCCAGAAGGTCCGCTGGGCGATGGACCGGCAGGTCCGGCTGGTGGCGGGTTCGCTGGTGCTGGTGGGTGTCGTCGTCGACCTCGCCGTCCCGGGCGTGCGCTGGGTGTCGGCCGCGGTCGGCGGCGGCCTGCTGTTCTCGGCCGTCAGCAACACCTGCACGATGGGCTCGCTGCTGGGCAAGCTCCCGTACAACCGCCCGCGCAACTCCGGCGCCGCGCTCGACGCGACGCTCACCGCGCTGCGCGACGGCGGCAAGTGACGCGCACGAACTGACGCCTCGTCGGCCGGGTTTCCGCCTCGGCCGGTTCGGCCCCCGGCGCCCTCTCCCCTGGTCGGGAGGGTGCCGGGGGCCTTCTTCATGACCGCGTACATCTCCGCGCACGTCCCCACGCACGCCCCGCGCATGCCCGGCCACCGCCCCTGCGGGCTCCGACTCGGCGTTGCCGAACGGGTGTTCAGCGCCCGGCGGCCTCGCCCTGGGGGGCGGGTGCGGACGTGGCCGTGGTGGCGGTCGGGGTGCAGGAAGCGGCGGGGGCGGCGGTGTTGTAGTGGCTGGCCAGCCAGAAGCCGACCAGCAGGCCCGCCACGCCGAGTGTCTTGTGGCGGTTGCGCTTCCACCACGAGGGCGTGCCGGCTGCCATGAAACGCAGTTGGGTGAAGTCCGGATGCTCGCTGGGCGGTGCGTCCTTGAACATTCCCATCGCGGATGATCCTCCTCTCGCGTCGGGGAGTTCATGACCATACGCCCGGTTCCGCCCTGACCGCAGGCAATTAATCCCGATTCACGGGTCTGCGCGCGCCCCCGCGCGCCCCCCTTCCGCGCCCCCGCGTGCTCTCACCAGTGCGCGGGGCGTGCCAGCACGGCGCCGAGGAGGGTGGTGGAATCGCCCTTGGCGGCGTTGAGTTGGGACTGGGTGAGGAACAGCGCCCCGGTCAGGTCGGCGCCCCGCAGGTCGGCATCGCGCAGGTCCGCGCCGATCAGGTCGGCGTCACGCAGGTCGGCGCCGGACAGGTCGGCCGCGATCAGGTAGGCGCCGCGCAGGTTGGCCCCGCGCAGGTCCGCACCGCGCAGGCGGGCCCCGATCAGGTCGGCGCCCCGGTGGTTGCGCTTCTTCCCGGGCAGCGCGTTCCTGGTCAACTCACTGGCCTTGAGGAGGAGTTCGCTGGTCTCGGCGCGGATCGCGGGCACGTCGGCGGCGAGCAGCGCAGCGGCGTCCCGGCGGGTCAGCTGTTCGATCCCGTCCAGCGCCCGGCGGAGTTCGGCGTGCACCGGCTTGGCCTTCGGCAGCTCCAGCGCTTCGGCCAAGTACCAGAGCAGTTCGTGGAGTTGGCGCATCACCGGGAAGGTCTCGAACATCTGCCGGGCGGTCTCCCGGTCCTCGCGCCAGCTGCGCCCCTCGAAGGTGTGCTGGGAGACCTTCTGCCCGGCACCGAAGCAGTCGAACACCGTGCAGCCCTGGTAGCCGCGTTCGCGCAGCGCGGGGTGGATCCCGCAGCGGTAGTCGGCCTGGAGGTTGCGGCAGGGCGTGCCCGCGCTCTTGTTCGCCGCGAAGTCCGCGGACTTGGCGAAGGGCAGGGCGACGCAGCACAGCCCGAAGCAGGCGGAGCAGTCGGCGAGCAGGTCGAGTCGACGGCCGGTCGGGACGGGGCGCTGCTGGTCGGTCACGGTACGGGTTCTCCTGCGGCGGGGACGGGTCGGATCAGTCCATTCTCCCCCGGCCACCCCTGCCCCCTGCCTCCTGCCCCGTCCCCCGGCCGCCTGCCAGCCCGCCCACCTGTCCGTCCGTCCGCTCGTCCGTCCATCCGCCCACCCGTCGTCCGTGTCGTCCGGCACCGGTTCGGTCGACAGCGCGGCAAAGCTTGGCAAAACCTCGCTCCGACCGGTGTACGCACCGTGTCGGGTTCGGGTCCGGGAGGGTTGGCCGAGTATGGTGCGGTCCCCGGGTGCGGATCATCCGGGAGACGGACACCGAGCTGCGCGGTACGGCGACGCGCCGGGCCCGTCGACGGCTCCACGGGGGACGCGGTGAGGGAGGAGTCACGGGTGCGGCCCGAATCGGCGGGCGACAGCTCGACGGATTCGCTGCTCACCGCTGCCTCCGCGGCCCTGCGGGTGGACCGCGACGCACTGGCCGACGCCCTGCTCGGCCAGTTGCCCGTCGCGGTCGCGGTGCTCGACGCCGACCTGCGCTGGCGCTACCTGAACCCGCCGTTCCAGCAGGTCACCGGCGTGTCGCCGACGGCCGTGCTGGGGCGGGCCGCCGCGGATCCGGACCCGGCCGTCCCGCGTGTCCTGGCCGACGGGCGACCGCGCTCCGGGACGTTCGCCGGACGGGCCGCCGACTTCCGCCGGCTGGAGGTCGCCGACGCGCCGACCGGGGTGCTGGTCGTGCTGCCCGGCGGCGCCGACACCCACCGGGCCGAACTCGAACGCACCCGGGCCCGGTTCGCCCTGCTGGAGGCCGGTTCGGAGCGGATCGGCACCACCCTCGACCCGGACACCACCTGCGCGGAACTCGCCGCGTTCGCCGTCCCCGACTTCGCCGCCCTCGCCCTCGTCGACGTCCTGCCGCTCGACACCCCCGACGCCGCCGCCGGATCCGCCACGACCCGCCCGGACCCCGGCGCGGACCGAGACCGGGACCGGGACCGGGACCGGCCGCGGCTGCGCTGGCGGCGGGCCGCCGTGGCCCGCGAGCAGGCCTCGCCCGGCACCGCGCCGTCGTCCGCCGGGCCAGCGTCCGCGCCTGCCGCCGGGACCGTGCGCCACCGCCCCGGCTCGGTGACCGCCCGGGCGCTCGCCGAGGGCCGCCCGGTGGTCGCCAACCTGGTGTCCGCCGACGAGCTGGCGGCGCTGCTCCCGGACGAGGCCGCGCTGTCCGCGGGCCGCGGCGCCGGGGTGGACTGCCTGCTCGCCGTCCCGCTGACCGCCCGCGGCCGTCCGATCGGCGTGCTCACCCTGGCGCGGGCGCACGGCAGTTCGCTCGGGTTCACCGCCGAGGACACCGAGCTGCTCGCCGCGATCGCCGGGCGCGCCGCGCTCACCCTCGACCACGCCCGGCGCTACGCCCGCTCGCAGAACACCGCCCTGGAACTCCAGCGGGCCCTGCTCGCCGAACCCGGCAGCCCGCACCCCAACCTCGAACTCGCCTCCCGCTACCTGCCGTCCGGGATCACCTCGGTGGTCGGCGGCGACTGGTACGAGACGGTGCGGCTGCCGTTCGGCCGAACGCTGCTCGCCATGGGCGACGTGATGGGGCACGGCGTCGAGGCCGCCGTCGACATGAGCAACTACCGCTCCACGCTGCGCTACGTCGCCGCCATGGACCTGCCGCCGCACCGGATCCTGCGCCAGCTGGACGCGCTGATCGCCGAGCAGGAGAACGCCCGCCCCGCGACCTGCGTCCTGGCCCTCGCCGACCCGGCCCGGGCCCGCTGGACCCTCGCCAGTGCCGGGCACCTGCCGCCCGCGCTGCTCACCTCGCACACCACCGAACTGGTCGAGGTCCCGACCGGCCCCCCGCTGGGCACCGGCGTCGGCGGCTACGAACAGACCGTGACAGAGCTGCGCGCCGACCACGCCCTGCTGCTGTACACCGACGGTCTGGTCGAACGGCGCGGCGAGGACATCGACGTCTCGCTCGCCCGTCTCTCCGCGCTCCGGCTCCCCGCCGACGGCCCGCTCGACTCCCTGCTGGACGGCACCCTCGCCGCGCTGGCCCCGGAGGACGCCGAGGACGACATCGCCCTGCTGGCGGCCCGGGTCCGCCACCGGCCGTCCTGACCCGCGATCGACTCCGACCCGAGCTGACGCACCGTCAACCACCCTTTCCTCTAACCGACTTGGACCCAATGCCAGCGGCTTTGCGGACCGTTCGCCGCCAGGTTCCGGCCCAGGCGGGCCTTTCCTCCGGCACACCCGCCAGGGCACTCACCCGCACCCTGGCTGGAATCACCGAACGCCTGCGGCTCCGAACGCGTCGGCGATCGGCGCGATGAGCGAGGCGAAGCGTTGGGCGCCTGCGTTGCCGATCGGCGCCCACAGTGCGGCGCAGTGCTCGTCGGTTTCCGTTTCGATGCGCTCGCGTGCCGCGCTGCCGGCGCCCGTGAGGACGCTGCGGGAGTCGAGCCAGCCGCGCGCGACGAGGCGTGCTGTCGCCGCGTCCCACTCTTCGTCGTCCCACTGGCGGGTCGCGCGCGCGAGGGCTGTCGGGAGGCGGCCGGTTGCGGCGTGCAGGACGAGGCAGTCGCAGGGCCCGAGGCCGTTGCCGGCGAGTACGGCGAGATGGGCGTCGCCGCGCCACTCGCGGGCCACCGTGAATTGCTGCCAGAGCGCGGCGAGAGGATCGGGGGGAAGCGCGACCGAGGCGTTCGCGGCGGCCAGGACCTTGCCCGCGTAGTCGGCACCGGCGACGACCGGGTCGATGAGCGAGCGCGCCTCGGCGAAATGGTCCTCCGTGAGACGGACGTCGACGCGCCGCATCGCCCGGCTGACGGTCCGCAAGCGGGCGGCCTGCCACCGCGCGGGCGGCGCGGCGTCCCATACGCCCGCCATGGCCCGCACCGCGCGCGGGCTGAAGTTGTAGAAGGCCGCGAGCGTGACCTGCCAGGGGACCGCGCCCATCGCGGCCGACCGGAATGCGAGGTACGCCCGGCCGCGGTCGGTCACGCCGAGCTCGGCCGCCTCCTCGGCGGCCTCGGGGACGAGGTAGACGAACAGGTGGGCGGCGCTGACGGCGCGGCTGACGTCACGGACGACGTCGAGGTCCATCGGGCCGCCGCCGGTGCGAGCCGCGCCCTTCTCGCCGGGCAGGCCGGAGGAGCGCTGCTCGGGCGGCCACTCGGCGCCGTCGGCGACGGTGACGGTGGTGGCGTTAGTGGCGGCGGTGGCGCTGGTGGCGGTGAGCGAGGCCGCCCCGGGGAGGTGGGCGAAGGGGCCGTTGGCAGGCACGGCGGTGGTTCCTTCCGGAGGAGGACGTCCTCGGCGGACGATGAATCGACAGTAGCACCAATAATCGATTATCTAGCGGATCGGTCTAGGATGGGTCCATGACTCAGACAGCGCACCCCTCGACCCCGCCGGGGAAGCAGATGCTCTCCGAGCAGGTCTACGCACACCTGCGGGACGCGATCATGCGCGGTGACCACTCCCCCGGCTCCCCCCTCAAGCCGCAGGATCTCGCCAGGGAGCAGGGTGTGAGCCTGGCTGTGGTGCGTGAGGCACTCGTGCGGGTGGTCGGCGAGGGCCTCGCCGACCGGCTCCCCAACCGGGGTTTCGCGGTCCCCGCCTTCTCCGACCACCGCTGGCAGGAGATCGCGGAAGCCCGCCGGACGGTCGAACCGGTCGTCCTGCGCATGTCCATCGAGCGCGGCGACATCGACTGGGAAGCCCGCGTGCGGGCCGCCCACCACCGGCTGGCGCGCACCCCGGCGTACGCACCGGAGGAGGGCGAGTACTACACCGGCGCCTGGGCCGAGGCGCACCGGGTCTTTCACCGCACGCTGCTGGAGGGGTGCGGCAACCGCGCGCTGCTGGAGACCTTCGACCGGCTGTGGACCGCGAGCGAACTGGCCCGCCGCTGGTCGGCACACCGCAACCCCGACCGGGACGGCGCCGAGGAGCACCGGAGGCTGGAGGAGGCGACACTGGCCCGCGACACCGACGCCGCAGCCGCGATCCTGGTCCAGCACCTCACCTTGACCGCTGCGGCTCTGACCGACGATTCAGGCCGGGCCACCCGGGCTTAGCCGAGTCACCGGCATCGGGCTCAGACCTCCGGTCCCGCCATGACCCGGCTCACCACTTCGTCGCGCTCATCGGCGCGGCGCACCGCCGCACCCGGCGCGCCACTCCTCACCGTTTGCCGTCGGCGGCCGGGGGCCAGTCGCGGCGGTAGCCCGCCGAGAGCGGGCCGCCGGCCAGGGCGAGGGCGGCGCCGGCGGCCGCCAGCAGCGCGGCGGGGTCGCCGGTCTCGCCCAGGGTGCGGTGGGCCGCCAGGAGGCGGGCGCCGAGGTCGGGGTCGGCGGCGAGCAGGCGGCGCGGGAACCACTTGCCCGTTCCGGTCCAGGCCCGGTGGTGGTCGCTGAGCAGGTCGGCGGCGGTACGGAGGACCTCGGCGCCGACGGCCAGCGCCTCCAGTCGGTCCGGCGCGTCGGCCAGGTCGTCCAGCAGGTCGGTCAGCGCGTAGCGCAGGTTCTCGCGCTGCTCGGCCGGGAGCGGGGGCGGTCCGACCAACAGTTCGGCCCGGCACTCCTCGGCGATCCGGGCGGCGTGGCCGTCGCGGTCCAGCAGGACCAGCCCGGTCGCGTACAGCTGCTGGACCACCCCTCGGCGGGAGGCGGCGTCGAAGGCCCGCAGCTCGTCGAGCCCGGCCCGGGTGTGCGCGAACACCTCGGCCACCCGGCCCTCGTGGCGCAGCGTCTCTCGGTGGGTGCTCCGGCCGTCGGGCAGCAGGACGGCCAGGTCGAGGTCGCTGCCCGCCCGGGCCCGCCCCGCCGCCACGGATCCGGCCAGCACCACCGCCGACGCGTCGGGGTGGAGTTCGGCGACGAGCCTCCTGGCCTGGTCGATCAGCGCCTCTCGCATGCGTACAGCCTGTCACAGGGCCGGTCCCGCACCTCGCCCGCCCGGGGTGGGAACGGGAGCGTCCACGCCCGCCCCGCCGATTCGGGAGCCGCCCTGACGAATCGTCAGCCCGCGGTTCCCCCACGCCCGCCACCCGAGGCCCGGGGGCCGCGCGAACTGCGTGCACCGCGCGGACCGCGTGCACCGCGGGCGCGGCGGGCCCGGTCGGCGGCGTAGGCCGCACCGGCGGCGAGGGCGATCAGGAGCGCGGTGGTGAGGTGTCCGCCGGCCAGGTCGAGGCCGAGGAAGAGCACGAACAGGAAGGCCGCGACCGGGAGCAGCAGGGCGATCAGGGTCTGGCCGAGGACGGCGATGGTCGCGGTGCGGGCGTACGCCTCCTCGCCCTGCGCACCGGCACCCGCACCGGCGCCGGTGGCGTTGGCGGCCCCGGCGGCGCGCGCCTCCTCGGGCCAGTAGAAGGCGGTGGCGCGCCGGGCGAGGGCGGTGGTGGCGCGGACGTTGGCGCGCCCCATGACGGGGATCCACACCACGGGGAAGGCGAGTCCGACGACCACCAGGAGGCCGGTGCCGACCCAGCCCGCGATCCGGCGGACCGGGCCGCGGTGGTCCTCGCCGATGGCGACCAGGCCGAGCAGGTAGACCATCCGCCGGATCATGTCCAGCCGGGACGGACGGGTCGGCGTCCCGCCCTCGGGCCCGCTCTCGGACTCGGCCTCGGCCTCGGTCGCGGCGTCCGCCTCGGCGGTGGCGGCCAGCGCGGCGCGGGCGTCCGGGACGGTGGGGTACACGCCTTGCAGGACGAGGAGTTCGGCGCTGCGCTCGGTGCGGTCGCCGTCCGCTCCGGCGAGGGCGGCGAGTTCGAGGACCATCCGGGCCTGGGCGAGCATCCCGGCACAGAACGCCACCGGCACGAGGAGGATGAGCGGCCCGCCGACCACGCAGCCCTCGACCAGGGTCAGCCGGATGCCGTGGGTGATGACGGCCGTACGCCGCTCGACGACCGACCCAGCCCCGGCCCCAGCCTCCGGCCTCGCCCCGACCGCCGCTCCCGCTTCCGCTCCCACCTCGGCCCCCGCTCCCGCCCCCGCTCCCGTCCCCGCCCCGGCCCCCACTCCTGCTTCCGCTCCCGCCCCGGACAGTCCGGCCACCGCTCTCGCGGCCGGCCCCGCCTCCTGCTGCACCGCCAGTACGGCCAAGTGCTCGGGCAGCCGCGCGGAGTCGTGCCGGACGGCTCGCCACAGTTCACCGGCCGCCCCACCGCCCCGCCCGTCCACCACAGCGGCGGCAGCGGCGGCAGCGGCTCCGTCCGCGGCCTTCGAACCACCGGACGCGGCCGGATCGCCGTCGGGTGGTGCCGCTCCCCCTCCCGTGTGTTCCATTCCGCCAGCCTACTCGGACAAATCACCGCAAACCGCTCACCGGTCGGCACTTCGCCCGGCGCCACGGCTCCCGCTCCCCCGCCGGCTCCGCGATTCACACACCCGTGCGGAAATGGCGGCAGACGTTCGTCTGCGCGAAAGATCCCTTTGGCTGGCCGCACGCCCGGGTTGGCCACAACGTTGGCATGCGAGTCGCCATCGTCACCGAGTCCTTCCCGCCCGAGGTCAACGGCGTGGCCCACAGCGTGCTGAGGGCTGCCGAGCACCTCGTCCGGCGGGGCCACCAGCCCCTGGTGATCACCCCCGCCCCGGCCCGGGGCGCGCACTGCCCGCCGCAGTCCTTCGGCCCGGACCTGGAGCCGCTGCCGGTGGTGCGCGTCCCGTCCGTCCCGTTGCCCCGCTACCCGCAGGTGCGCATCGCCCTGCCCAGCCGCAAGCTGGCCGCCGCGCTGACGGCCCATCAGCCGGACGTGGTGCACCTGGCCAGCCCGTTCGTCCTCGGTGCGCGGGCCGCCCGGCTCACCGAGCGGCTGGACCTGCCGACCGTGGCGGTGTACCAGACCGACCTGGCCGGGTACGCGCAGGCGTACCGGATGGGTCGGAGCGCCGGTTCGGCGATCGCCTGGGCGCGGATCCGCTCGGTGCACCGCGCCGCCGCGCGGACACTGGCGCCGTCGACCCCGGCCGCGCAGGACCTGACCGCGCACGGGGTGCGGCAGGTCCGGATCTGGGCGCGCGGCGTCGACTCGGTGCGCTTCCACCCGGAGCACCGCGACGAGGCGCTGCACCGTTCGCTGGCGCCCGGCGGCGAGGTGCTGGTGGGGTACGTCGGACGGCTCGCCCCGGAGAAGCGGGTCGACCTGCTGGCGGAGGCGTCCCGGCTGCCCGGCGTGCGGGTGGTGGTGATCGGGGACGGTCCGAGCGCGCCCGCGCTGAAGGCCGCGATGCCCGGCGCGGTGTTCCTGGGACGCCGCACGGGGGCCGAACTCGCCCGCTGCTTCGCCTCGTTGGACTTGTTCGTGCACACCGGTCCGCTGGAGACCTTCTGCCAGACCATCCAGGAGGCGATGGCCAGCGGCGTACCGGTGGTCGCCCCTGCGGTCGGCGGCCCGCTCGACCTGGTCGGCCACCGGCGCACCGGGCTGCTGGTCGCCCCGCGGGACGCGGGCGCCGCGGCCCGCGCCGTGGCCGACCTCGCCGCCTCCGCCGAACTGCGCGCCCAGTACGGCGCGGCGGGCCGGGCCGAGGTCACCGGCCGCACCTGGGAGGCGGTCGGCGACCAGCTGATCCGGCACTACGAGGAGGTGCTCGCCGAGCACCGCCAACGCACCCGGGACACCACCACCGCCACCGTCGTCCCCGCCGTTCCCGCCCCTGCTCCCGCTGCTCCCGTCGCCGCCGCTGTCCTCCCGCTCTCGGTCGAGGAGCAGCCCGCGTGAACCGTGAAACGGCCCGCACGGACGGCGGGTTGAGCATCGTCCGGGTGGCGAACTTCGTCACTCCCGTCTCGGGCGGCCTGCGGACCGCGCTGCGGCACCTCGGGGCCGGGTACCTGGCGGCGGGGCACCGGCCCGTGCTGGTGGTGCCGGGGCCGACCCGCACCGACGAGTGGACCGAGCAGGGGCGGGTGATCACGCTGCCGGGGCCGCGCGTCCCGGGCACCGGCGGCTACCGGCTGCTCCGCGACCGGAAGCAACTGGCCTCGCTGCTGGATGAGTTGGCCCCGGACCGGTTGGAGGTATCGGACCGCACCACGCTGCGCTGGACGGGCGCCTGGGCACGGGCGCACGGAGTGCGGTCGATGATGGTCTCGCACGAGAGCGCCACCGGGGTGCTCGGCGCGTGGGGCGTGCCGCCCGGCACCGCGCGGCAGGTCGCGGACCGGCTCAACTCCCGTACCGCGCAGAGCTACGACACGGTGCTGTGCACGACGGCGTGGGCGGCCGAGGAGTTCGAGCGGATCGGCGCCGGCAACGTCGAACGGGCGCCGCTGGGGGTGGACCTGGAGGTGATGCGGCCGGAGTGCCACGATCCTTCGCTGCGCGCCGAGTTGGCCGATCCGCAGCAGGTGCTGCTGGTGATGTGCTCGCGACTGTCGGGGGAGAAGAAGCCCGAACGGGCCCTGGAGGCACTGGCCGAGCTGCGCCGCCGCCACCGCGTCCCGGCCGTGCTCGCGGTCGCGGGGACGGGTCCGCTGCGCGGCCGGCTGGAGCGCCGGGCGGCCGAACTCCGGCTCCCGGTAAGGTTCCTGGGCCATCTGGCGGAGCGTTCCGCAGTGGCGGCCCTGCTGGCCACGGCGGACGCGGTGATCGCGCCGGGCCCGGTGGAGACCTTCGGTCTGGCCGCCCTGGAGACGCTGGCCTGCGGCACCCCCGTCGCGGTCAGCCGCTCCTCCGCGCTCCCCCAGGTGGTCGGCCGGGCCGGCCTCGCGGCCGCCGACACCGGAGCCGGATTCGCCGTCGCCGTACGGGAGTTGCTGGACCGCCCGGAGGCGGAACGGCGGGCCGCCGCCCGCGCCAGGGCGGAGGAGTTCAGCTGGACGGCCGCCACCACGGCCTTCCTCACCGCCCACCGCGCACCCGCACCCGCACCCGCACCCGCACCCGCACCCGCACCCGCACCCGCACCTACACACGCATCCGCACCCGCGCCCGCACCCGCCCTCGCCCTCGCTCCTTCCCTTCCCCCGGCCACGACCGGGTGAGACCCCGACACCCATCCCCCGCACCGAAGTTCCACCACCTTCCCAGCCCCACCGGAGGGACGTGATGACGGTTCGATTCGCTGCGCTCGGCGACTCCCTCACCGAGGGTGTCGGCGATCCGGTACCAGGGGGGTGGCGGGGTTGGGCGGCCCTGCTCGCGCCCGCCCTCTCACCGGATCCCGTCGAGTTCCGCAACCTGGCCAGCAGCGGCGCGCTCAGCCGCGACCTGCTGGTCTCCCAACTGCCCACCGCGCTCGCGCTGCGCCCCCGGTACGCGGCGGTCATGGTCGGCGGCAACGACACCCTGCGGGCGTCCTTCGACCTGGAGTCGACGGCCCACCGCTTCGACTCCGTGCTCTCCTCGCTGACGGCGGTCGGGGCGCTCCCGCTGACCGCGTGCCTGCCCGATCCGGGACGGCTGCTCGGGTTGCCCGCGCCGCTGGCCCGGCCGCTGGCCCGACGGATGCGCGGCGTCAACGCGGTGGTGCACGCCCTGTCGGCGCACTACGGGGCGGTGCACCTGCACCTCGCGGACCTGCCCTGGACGGAGCACCGGGACCTGCTGAGCGTGGACCGGCTGCACCCGAGCGCCGCCGGCCACCAACTGATCGCCCGGGAGTTCCACGCCCTGCTCGCCACCGCCGGCCATCCCGTCGGGGCGGCGCCCGCGCGCTTGGCGGTGGCGCCGCCCCGGCGCGGAGCGGACCTGTGGTGGATGGCCACCCAGGGCACCCGCTGGGTCGCGGCCCGCTCGACCGACCTGCTGCCCGGCCTGATCGCCCTCGCCGCCCTGGAAGCCCGCCACCTGCTGCGCGGCTCCGCCCGCCGCCTCGACCTGGCGGAGGACCGCGCCACCGCCGCGGTCATCGCCCGCCTGACCGCCACCGTCCCCGCCCCGCTCTCTCCCCCGGCACCGTCACCGACGCACTCGCCTGCACCCGACCCCGCACCGGCCACCACGCCGACCACCGGCTGACCGCCCGAGCGCCCGAGCGCCCCCGACGGGATGGGACCAGGCCGCTCACCCCATCCCCGCCCCGCCCCGCCCCCCGGCTCCCCCAGGTCGCGCCGGTACCAGCTCCCCGGCTTGCCGCCGAGGTCGGCCGGACCGGCGGGGCCGACCTCGGCGAACCCGGCCTTGGCCAGCACCCGGCAGGACGCGACGTTCCTGGTGGCGGCCGCCGCCAGCAGGGTGCTCAACCCGTGCCGCGTCCGCGCCAGCCGGCACAGCTGCTCGACGGCCGCGGTGGCCAGGCCCCGGCCGGTGGCGTGCTCGGCGACCCGGTAGCCGAGTTTCGCGGTGCGGTCCGCGATGTCGATCAGGTTGAACCTGCCGAGCACCGAGCCGTCCGCGTCGACCAGCAGGTAGCAAGCGCAGTCGCCCGCCTCCTGCTCGGTCAGCAGGGCGCGGTACCGGTCGGGGTACTCCGCGAAGAAGGCGTCGCCGCGGTCGAAGACGGTGGCCGCGAAGAAGGCGCGGTTCGCCGTCTCGAAGGCCAGGACCGCGGGGGCGTGGTCGGCGCGCAACTGCTCCAGTTCGGGCATCGTCCGACCCTAGCGGGGCCGCGCGCCGCGGTCATTCGACTTTCCGCCGCCCCGCAGGGCCGCAGCCGGGACCGGGGCCGGGAACAGCCGTCCGAGACGGTAGCGCAGGACGGTGGTGGCGTCGTCGGCGCTGCGCTGGCCGAGCAGGACGCTCAGGCCGAGGCCCGCCGAGAGTGCCAGCAGGACCACGGTCTCCTGCGGGCGTCCAGGCCCGGGGCGGTGTCGCCGGCCTGCTGGGCGGCGGTCAACTGGCCCGCCAGGAAGGCTCCCGTCTCGTTCGGGGCGGCGAGGAACGGCTGCCCGGCGAGGGCCGGGTCGGTGACGGACAGGACGGCGTACTCGGTGTAGACGAGGTGGAACGTCCGGCCCTCCTCCCTGGCGTCCGGGTCGAGATCGTGCCGGGCGCCGGGCACGGCCTCAACCTGGAACGCCCCGAGCTGGTGAACGGACGCCTGCTGGAGTTCGTCGCCTCCTGCCGCCAGGACGCGCCCCGCTGACCGGACCGGCCACCGCCCGCACGGCCGGGTGCCACCGCGGGCAGCCGGGCGTCACCACGGATCGCCCTCGCGCCAGTCGCAGACCAGGTCGGCGCCGAGGTCCAACTCCCGTTCGCCGCCCAGGAGGTAGATCCCGCCGTCCTCCTCGGCGGTGCGCTGCCGCCCGTGCGGGCCGAGCGCCCAGGTGGGGCCGGGCCAGGGGCGCCAGCCCCGGGCGAGGTAGAATGGGACGCCGGCCTCGCTGGCGCCGAGCGCGCCGATCTCGTGGCCGGCCCGGACGATGCGCTCCGCCTCGTCCATCAACTGCCCTCCGATGCCGCGCCGTTGGCGGTCCTGCCGGACGACCACGCCCTCCAGGTAGCCGGTCCGCAGGATCCGGTCGCCGTTCATCAGGCGGCGCTGCACCACGGCGGCGTGTCCGACCAACTCCCCTTCCTCCCGGGCGAGTACGTGCATACCGCCGAGGCAGTGCGCCCAGTCCTCCTCGGTCATGTCGCCCACCCCGAACACCTCGAACAGCAGCTCCCGGGCCGCCCTCCGGGTCGCCGGGTCGAGGTCCGCCGTGTGCACCGCCACCACCGTCACCATGCCCGCATCCTGACAGACCGACCGGGCCGAACGGGCCAACCGGTACCGAACAGGGCCGACCGCCCCGACCGGTCCGGGCGGTACGCCCCGCCGCGCCGTAGCATCACCCTCGGAACATCGGGAGTACCCGAAGTACCCGAAGTACCGGTAGTCAACTGGGAGGCACTGCGCATGGACGTCGGTTTCATCGGTCTGGGAGGCATGGGCCGGGCGATGGCCCGTCGGCTGCTGGCGGCCGGACACACGGTGCGGGTGTGGAACCGCTCGCCGGAGCCGGTGGCCGAGCTGGTCGCGGAGGGGGCCTCGGCCGCCGGGACGCCGACCGAGGCGTTCGAGGCGCAGGTGGTGGTGTCCATGCTCGCGGACGACCGGGTGGTCGAAAGCCTGCTGCTGGACGAGGAGTTGCTGTCGGGGGCGCGGGCCGTCGCGCACGCCAACATGGCCACCGTCTCGCCCGCGCTGGCCCGCCGGGCCGCCGAACTGCACGCCCGGCACGGCATCGGGTACGTCGCGGCGCCGGTGCTGGGCCGGACGGATGTCGCGGCGGCCGGGAACCTGAACATCCTCGCGGCCGGGCCGTCCGCCGAACTCGACCGGCTGGCACCGCTGTTCGAGGCGATGGGCCGCCGCACCTGGCCGCTCGGCGAGGATCCGGCCGCGGCCAACGTCGCCAAGATCAGCGCCAACTTCCTGCTGGTGTCGGCGATCGAGGCGTTCTCCGAGGCCGCCGCGCTGGCCGAGGCCAACGGGCTGGCCCCGGCGGCGCTGCTCGAGGTGCTCACCGACTCGCTGTTCCCCGGCCCGGTGTACGCCGGTTACGGCGCGATGATCACCCGGCAGACCTTCGAGCCGGCCGGGTTCCGCCTGGCGCTCGGCCTGAAGGACGTGAACCTCGCCCTGGAGGCCGGCGCCGACACCCAAGTCCCGCTCCCGCTGGCCTCGTTGCTGCGCGACTCGCTGCTCCAGGCGATCGCCCACGGCCACGGCGAGCAGGACCTGGCGGCGATCTCCACCACCTCCCGTACCCGCGCCGGAATCTGACGGATCGTCAATTCACCTCCCGGCCGGGCCGCGCCAAGGCTCCCCCGGGCCCCTCACCGCTCCCGGACAGCGGGGACGGAGCCGTCGCCGATCTCCGGCGCGGTGACGTCGGGGGCGCCGGGGGCAACCCTGGCGCGACCCCCCTCGGCGCGGTCGGCGCTGTCGGCGCAGTCGGCGAGGTCCCGGTGGATCTGCTGGGAGATGCGCTGGATGGTGCCGATGCCGTAGGACTCGGTGGGGTCGTCGTCGGTGAGGACGGCGATCTGGTAGAGCCGGTCGGGGCCGGTGAAGATGCCGAGGCTGTGCACGCGCCAGCCGTGGGTGGCGCGTTGCAGCCAGCCGTTCTTGACGTGCGTCGTGACGTCGGGAGGGGCGCCGAAGGGCGTGCCCCAGCGCTGGTCCGGCTCGACCTCGGCCATCAACTGAATGCCGTAGGAACGGTGTTCGGGGGTGAGGACGTCGGGGTTGACGGTGTAGACGTCCAGTTGTTTCAGCTCGTCGCCGGCGGTGACCCGGGTGAGCCCGAAGCCGTCCGCCGACAGGACCGTGTCGTGCATGCCCGCGAGGTCGAGGAAGGTCTGCATGCGGGCCATGCCGACGTACTTCCACAGCCGGACGGCGGCGTCGTTGTCGGACCGGGTGATCATCGGCCGCAGGTTCTCCTCCTCGAACGGGGTCAGCGGCCGGTTCTCGTCCTGGGCGATCCTCAGCACCGCGCCCATGATGGTGACCTTGACGATGCTCGCCGAGTCGAAGTGCCGTGCGGGATCGAGGAAGCAGGACAGGCCGGTGCCGGAGTCGCGCACGGCGAGGGCCAGTGTGGACTGCCGCCCGCGGACGGCGTCGGCGATGTCCCGGGACAGCCGGTCGGCCAGCTCGGGGTGGGTCGCGGAGGAGCAGTACGCCGGCCGGTCGACGCTCGGGGCGGCGGCGGCCAGTGCGGGAGCCGGGACGAGGGCGAGGGCGGTGGCGAGGGCGGTGGCGGCGAGCGCCCCGGCGAACCTCGCGGGGCGCGGGTCGGTGCGGTGGTGAACTGCCATGGCGCGAAGGGCTCCTGAGTCTTCGGGGGCGGGCTACGACGAGCGCCGGACGGCGACAGCACCGCCGTCTCGATCAGCAGCCGCCGCAAACGGGGGCACCGGCGGCACGGCCACCGAGTACGGGTGGCTGAGGTGGTCGCCGACCGTGGTCTGCGGCCCGCCACCGGCCGGCACCCTGACCACCCGGCTGTTGTTGAAGTCGGCGATGTACACGTTGCCCTGCGCGTCCGCGGCCACGCCGGTGGGGAAGTCCAGCCCTTCCCCGACCGTCGTCTGCGGCCCGCCGTCGTGCGGCAGTTCCACCACCCGGTTGTTGTAGGGGTCCGCGACGAACATGTCGCCGGCGCCGTTGAACGCCATGTTGGTGGGGTCCGCGACCTGCACCGGCACGTCGCTCTGCGGGCCGCCGTCGGCCGGGACCTCGACCACCCGGTTGTTGTAGGGGTCGGCGATGTACACGTTGCCCGCCGCGTCCAGCGCTACCCCCGTCGGGTTGCCCAACCCGCTGCCGACGGTCGTCGGGGCGCCGCCGTCGGCGGGGATCCTCAGCACCCGCCGGTTGTCCGTATCGGCGATGTAGAGGGTCCCCGCGCCGTCGACCGCGACGCCGTAGGGGGAGTTCAGCTCCACGTCCGGGCGCACGACGGTGCGCCACCCGGTGACGGCGGACACCTTCAGGACCCGGTCGTGGCGGCTGTCGGCGATGTACACGTCGCCCGTGGCGCCGACCGCCACCCCGTTCGGCAGGTCCAAGTCCCGGGCGACGACCTCCTGTTCGCGGCCTCCCGGCCCGTCCACCCTGACGACCCGGTCGTTGTAGGTGTCCGCGACGTACACCGCGCCGCCCGCGTCGAGTCCCGGCATTGCGCCCCACGTGGCGGTGGCCGAGGCGGCGGGGGCCGTCACGGCCAGCGCGGAGGCCGCCAGGAGCCCCGCGGCCGGCGCGGCCAACAGCCTTGACCGCCAAGGAACTTGCCACAGGGCCCTCCCGTCCCGGTCCGGGGCGGCGGTGGCGGCGGCGGCGAGGCGGCGGGAGGTGCAGGACGGTTTCACGATCAGCCCTTTCGGGAGGCGGTCGAGCCACGGGGCCGGAGGCCGGGGCGGCGAGGCCCGGCCCGCCCGATCAGCACCATAGGCCGCCGACCGCACCCGATCGGCGACCCGGGCCGCCGGGTCCCGCGAGGCCGCCCGGACGGGCGAACAACCGGCCGAGGGTGGACGAACCACCGCCGACGGACCACGGCCGGCGAACCACCGCCGGCAGGCCCCGGCCGGCAAAGCGCGCAAGCAACCCCACACCCCTTTTCGTCGTATTGACGACAACCAAACCCACCAGTTATCGTCAATGCGACGAAAAGAAAGGGCATCGATCCCCATGGCCGACATCACCCGCCGCTTCGGCTTCCGCCACCTGCGCTCCACCCCCACCAGCCACATCCGCCACCTGCGCGACGGCCGGCTCGCCCACGAGGGCACCGGACTGGCCTTCTGGTTCCGGCCGCTCACCGCCGCGATCTCCGAAGTCCCGGCCGATGACCGCGAGTTGGCGATGATGTTCCACGCCCGCACCTCGGACTTCCAGGACCTCGCGGTGCAGGCCACCGTGACCTACCGGATCAGCGACCCGGCCACCGCCGCCACCCGCCTCGACTTCGGCATCGACCCGGACACCGGTAGCTGGCGCGCCGAGCCGCTCGCCCAGCTCGGCACCCTGCTGACCGAGACCGCCCAGCAGCACGCGCTCCAGCTGATCGCCCGGACCCCGCTGGCCGACACCCTGGTCGACGGCGTCACGGCCGTCCGCGAGCGGATCTCGGCGGGCCTGGCCGCCGAACCCCGGCTGTCCGAGATCGGGTTGGCGGTGCTCGCGGTGCGCGTCACCGCCGTCCGGCCGGAGGCCGAGATGGAACGGGCGCTGCGCACCCCGGCCCGCGAGCAGGTCCAGCAGGAGGCCGACCGGGCGACGTACGAGCGGCGCGCCGTCGCGGTCGAGCGGGAGCGCACCATCGCCGAGAACGAGCTCGCCAGCCGGATCGAACTGGCCCGCCGCGAGGAGGAGTTGGTCGAGCAACAGGGAACCAACGCACGCCGCGAGGCCGAGCAGAAGGCCGCCGCGGACGCGGTCCGCACGGACGCGGAGGCGGTCCGCCGGACCAGGCTGGCGGTCGCGGAGGCCGAGGCCGCGGGCACGCTGGCGGCCCAACAGGCCGAGGCGGCGCGCGTGTTGGGCGAGGCCAAGGCCGCCGCGGAGGCCGCCTGGCTGGCCGCGCACCAGCAGGCCGGGCCCGAGGTGCTGCAGGCCCTCGCCCTGATCCGGCTGGCCGAGCACCTGCCGCGGATCGACAGCATCACCCTCACCCCGGACGTCCTGACCGGCCTGCTCACCCGCCTGGCCGCGCCCAACTCCCCCGAGGAGAACGGACGGTGAGCCTCGCCCCGCGCGTGGTGCTGGTCCACCGGCGCACCGAGTACGAGGAGCTGATCGCCCGGCACGGCACCCGCGGCCAGGCCGAGTTCTTCCTGGCCCGGCGCGGCCGCTCGCCGGTCGAGGCCGAGCGGCGCCACCACCTGGCCCGCAACGCGCTCGCCGAGGTGTCGGCCGCGGTGCCGCTGGACTGGCGGCAGACCCGGGTGGAGCGCTCCGACCTGGACCGGTTCCTGTTCGGCCCGGAGGACGTGGTCGTGGTGGTCGGCCAGGACGGCCTGGTGGCGAACGCCGCCAAGTACCTGTCCGGCCAGCCGGTGATCGGCATCGACGCCGAGCCGGGCCGCAACGCGGGCGTCCTGGTCCGGC
Source organism: Kitasatospora cineracea (assembly GCF_003751605.1). Lineage (NCBI taxonomy): Bacteria > Bacillati > Actinomycetota > Actinomycetes > Kitasatosporales > Streptomycetaceae > Kitasatospora > Kitasatospora cineracea. The sequence continues at coordinate 70,969 of NZ_RJVJ01000005.1, read as the reverse complement.
ACCGCGCCGACCAGGCCGGGGCGCTGCTGCGGGCGGCCGTCCTGCCGGGCGTGGAGCGGCGGCTGGAGCTGCGCACGATGGTGGAGGCGGTCGCGGACGACACCCAGCGGCTGCTCGCCCTGAACGAGGTCTACCTCGGCCAGCCGGGCCACCAGACCGCCCGCTACCGGCTGGCCGCGCCGGGCGGCGACCCCGAGGCCCAGGCGTCCTCGGGCGTCCTGGTCGGCACCGGCACCGGCGCCACCGGCTGGTGCCGCTCGGCCTGGCTGGAGCGCTCCAGCCGCCTGGACCTGCCCGGCCCGACCGCGCCCCGGCTGTCCTGGTTCGTCCGCGAGGCCTGGCCCTCCCCGGTGACCGGCACCTCCCGCGTCGAGGGCCTGCTGGACGCCGGCCAGCAGCTCGCCCTGACCGTCGAATCGGAGCTCCTGGTGGCCTTCGGCGACGGAATCGAAGCCGACGCCCTGCACCTCACCTGGGGCCAGACCGTCCGGATCGGCCCGGCCGCCCAACGCCTCCACCTGCTGGCCTGACCGCCCCGGCACCACCCCGGCGCCGCCCGGACACCGCCCCGGCACCACCCCGCCGCGCCGCCTGCCCGTGACCGTCCGCCCGGCGCCTGCCTACGATGGAACGACGCCAACGGGAAGAAGGCCGGTCATGACTCGACGATTCGCACTCACGTTCCCAGGGGAGACCGGCGGCCACGCCGAGCAGGACGTGGTGGTGGTCGAGGCGACGGGCACCCGCGGCCCGGGCGGCCACCCGGTGTACGCGGACCCGTCCGGCATCGTGCAGGCCGAGATCAGCGACCAGGGCGAGGTCCGGATGCTGGCCACCGGCGGCCACCAGGACCCGCGCACCCCGCTGCAAGCCGAACCGCTGCCCTGAACCGGAGCCCCCGCTCCGGCCCCCGGATCCCCCGGACAGGCGCAGAGCACCCGTCCGGGTCCCGGGCCCCGGGTCACCAGCGCGAGTGGATCTTCGCCCGCAGCCGCCGGTCGTACAGGTCCCGGACGGCCTGCAGGGTCTGCGGCGACAGCGGCGGCAGCGCCATCGTCTCGGCGTTGCCGAGGGCCTGCTCGGGGGTGCGGGCGCCGGGGATGACGGTGGTGACGCCGGGCTGCTGGACGATCCAGCGCAGCGCGGTCTGCGCCGGGCTGGCTCCGGGCGGGGCGAGCCGGGCGAACTCGTCGGCGGCCTCCACGCCGGTCTCGAAGTCGATGCCGGAGAAGGTCTCGCCCTGGTCGAACGCCGAGCCGTCCCGGTTGTAGGTGCGGTGGTCGTCCGCGCTGAACAGGGTGTCCTTGGTGTACTTGCCGGACAGCAGGCCGGAGGCCAGCGGCACCCGGGCGATGACGCCGACGCCGGCCTTCTCGGCGGCGGGCAGCACCTGGTCGAGCGGCTTGAGCCGGAACGGGTTGAGGATGATCTGCACGCTGGCGACGCCGGGCCGGGCGATCGCGGTCAGCGCCTCCTCGCAGGTCTCCACGCTGACGCCGTACGCGGCGGTGCGGCCCTCCTCGACCAGGGTGTCGAGCCCGTCGAACACCTCGTCGCTGGAGTAGACGGAGGTCGGCGGGCAGTGCAGCTGCACCAGGTCGAGCCGCTCGACGCCCAGGTTGCGGCGCGAACGGTCGGTCCACTCGCGGAAGTTGGCGAGGGTGTAGTTCTCCGGCAGCTGCGGCATCCGGCGGCCGAGCTTGGTGGCGACCACCAGGCCGTCACCGTCGCCGCCGCTCTGGCGGCTCTTCAGGAAACGTCCGATCAACTGCTCGCTGCGGCCGTCGCCGTAGACGTCCGCGGTGTCGAAGAACGTCACCCCGGCGTCCGCCGCGGCGTTCAGCACCGCGAGCGCGTCGTCCTCCAGCACCACGCCCCAGTCCGCGCCGAGCTGCCACGTTCCGAGACCGATCACCGAGACCGGACGTCCGGTCCTGCCAAGTACACGCTGTTCCATGCGCCGAGCCTGCCACACCCCGGCACGCCGTTCGAACGCCGACACTCCCTCCGCCCCGCACGCGCAGCGGGACGGCACGGGCCGCCCCGCTGCCCGGAGGCGGCGGAGCGGCCCGTGCGGGGACGCGGCGCGGTCAGACGTTGACGCCGTAGTCGAGCGCGATGCCGCGCAGGCCGGAGGCGTAACCCTGGCCGATCGCACGGAACTTCCACTCGCTGCCGTAGCGGTACAGCTCGCCGAAGACCATCGCGGTCTCGGTCGAGGCGTCCTCGGACAGGTCGTAGCGGGCGACCTCGCTGCCGTCGGCCTCGTTGAGGACCCGGATGAACGCGTTGCGGACCTGGCCGAAGCTCTGGTGCCGGTTCTCCGCGTCGTAGATGGAGACCGGGAAGACCACCTTGGCGACCTGCGGCGGAACGGCCGTCAGGTCGACCTTGATCTGCTCGTCGTCGCCGTCACCGCCGCCGGTGAGGTTGTCGCCGCTGTGCTCGACCGAGCCCTCGGGGCTGCGCAGGTTGTTGTAGAAGACGAAGTGCTGGTCGCTGAGCACCCGGCCGGCCTCGCTGCACAGCAGCGCGCTGGCGTCCAGGTCGAAGTCGGCGCCCGTGGTGGCCCGGACGTCCCAGCCCAGGCCGACGATGACGTTGGTGAGCCCCGGGGCCTCCTTCGTCAGCGAGACGTTTCCGCCCTTGGCGAGCGAGACTCCCATGTGTGCCCTCCTGTGGTTTCCCCGTACCGGGCCCGGCAGTTCGGCCGGTTCGGCGCGGCGGCCGTCGCCCGGCCCCTCGATCGGGCCCGGGCCCCAGCTGAATCTACAGCACTGTAGATCAGTACGGAATCCGCCTCCGCACCACGATCCCACCCGTCCCCTTTCCCCCGGAGGCGCCGCGTCATCCCACCGCGCCACCGCGTCACCGCGCCGCGCCGGGTCCGCTTCCGCCGCAGGCCCGGCGCCCCGGGCATACCCTGGCCGAGGAGGTGCCACGATGAGCGACGACACGACGATCCCCGGTATCGACCCCAGCGTCCCGCCGAGCGGCGACGGCTGCGTGGAGTGCCTGGCCGGCGAGGGCCAGGGCTGGTGGTTCCACCTGCGCAGGTGCACCGCCTGCGGGCACATCGGCTGCTGCGACTCCTCCCCGTCCCAGCACGCCACCGCGCACGCCCGCTCGGCCGGCCACCCGTTCCTCACCAGCTTCGAGCCCGGCGAGGACTGGTTCTGGAACACCGAGACCGAGCAGTTCTACGAGGGCCCGCCACTGGCCGGCCCGACCGCCCACCCGGTCACCCAGCCCGCCCCCGGCCCGGCCGGCCACGTCCCGATCGACTGGCAGCAGCGCCTGCGCTGACGCCCTGTCAGCCCCTGCCGGTACGGTCGTTGCCGATGCGCCGCGCGGTCGGCCCGCCCGGGCCCGGCCGCGCGGTCCGCGCCAGAGCGGCACATCGGCGCATCGGTGCAAGCGGAGCGATCGGCGGGGTGCCATGGACGAGCGGCAGTGGGAGACGGTGCGGCGGCTGGCCGACTGGCTGGCCGAGGGCAGCAGCCAACCCCCGGAGATGCAGCGGGTGTTGCAGTGCCTCAAGCTCGGCGAGGAGGCCGGCGAGGTGGCCGAGGCGGTGATCGGCGCGCTCGGCCAGAACCCGCGCAAGGGCTTCTCGCACAGCTGGGACGACGTCGCGGACGAACTGTGCGACGTGGTGATCACCGCCCTGGTCGCCCTGATCCGGGTCCACCCGGACCCGCCCGCCGCGTTCGACGCCCACCTCGCCAAGGTCGCCCGCCGGGTCCTCCCCGAGCAGTAGCCCCTCGCCGACACCGAGCCTGAGCCCGGCTCGAATCCGGCTGGGCGGGCGGTCGGGTCAGTGGCGGCCGCCGACCGCGAACAGCAGGATCACGAACCCGGCGAACAGGTGGGTGCCGGCGATGTAGATCAGCGCCCGGATCAGCATCTGCTTGCGGCGCGAGGTCTCCTCGCGCACCGCGTCGCTGCTCACAGCCGTCTTCCCGTCCACCGCGCTGCCGCTCACGGCCGTCCTCCTGTCCGCCTTGCACCACCGGGCCGCCCACCGCCCGGAACCCTTGCAGGGTACCGGCCCGGGGCCCGTGGCGGAGATCACGGTCCGCCACCGGGCACCTACGGTGGCGTAGGTCACTTCACAAGGTGAACCATCTGCTGCATGGCCGACTACCAGGAGACCCTCGACCTCAGTTCCTACGCGGCCCTCGGTGACAGCTTCACCGAGGGCCTCAACGATCCCGGCCCCGACGGCCAGTACGCCGGCTGGGCCGACCGCCTGGCCGGGATGCTGGCCGCGGGCAGATCCGAGCACGACTTCCGGTACGCCAACCTGGCCGTCCGCGGCCGCCTGCTGGACCAGATCGTCGCCGAGCAGGTCCCGAAGGTCCGTCAGCTCCAGCCCGACCTGGTCACCCTGTGCGCGGGCGGCAACGACATCCTGCGCCCGGGCAGCGACCCGGACCTGATCGCCGGACGCTTCGAGGCGGCCGTCCTGGAACTGCGCGAGAACGCCGGGACGGTGCTGATCTGCACCGGCTTCGACACCCGCAACGTCCCGGTGCTGCGCCACCTGCGCGGCAAGATCGCCACCTACAACGCGCACCTGCGGGCGATCGCCGACCGCAACGGCCTCGCGGTCGCCGACCTGTGGTCGCTGCGGTCGGTGCACGACCGGCGGGCCTGGTCCGAGGACCGGCTGCACCTCTCGCCGGAGGGCCACCAGCGGGTGGCGCTGCTGGCGGCGCGCTCGCTCGGCCTGCCCGTGGAGAGCGACCCGGAGGCCGCCTGGCCGCCCGCGCCCGTCCTCACCCCGGCCGACCAGCGCCGGGAGAACCTGCAGTGGGCCCGCACCTTCCTGCTGCCGTGGGTGGGCCGCCGCCTGCGCGGCGAGTCCTCCGGCGACCACGTGGAGGCCAAGCGCCCGGAGCTGCTCCCGCTCTGAACCAGGAGCCCGGGAGCCCGGGAGCCCGAAAGCCCAGGAGTCCGGCCCCGAACCGGGAACCCGGCCCACCCTCCCGTCCCAGCCGCCCCGGCCGTCCGCGGACAGCGCTGCTGGCCGCTCCACCCCCACGTGGACGCGGCCCGCAGACCCCGGACGAGACCCCTGCCTCTTCCTTATTCGACGACCAGCTCCACCGGAATGTTCCCGGCGGTGGCCTTGGAGTACGGGCAGACCTGGTGGGCCTGCTTGACCAGCAGCTCACCGGTCTCGCCGGCCAGCGACTCGGGCAGTTCGACCCGCAGGACGACGGAGAGGCCGAAGCCGCTGTCGTCCTTGCTGATGGTGACCTCGGCGGTCACCGACACCTCCGAGACGTCGACCTTCTGCTGCCGCGAGACCACGCCGAGCGCGCTGGCGAAGCAGGCCGCGTAGCCCGCGGCGAACAGCTGCTCGGGGTTGGTGCCCTCGCCGTCGCCGCCGAGCGCGGGCGGCGGGGAGAGCTTGAGGTCGAGCCGGCCGTCCGAGGTGACGGCGCGGCCCTCGCGGCCGTTCGCGGTGGCTGCTGCGGTGTAGAGCGCGGTCATGAGGGTGTTCTCCTTCTCGTCTGCTTCTTCGTCCTGCGTGCTTCTTCGTCCTGCGTGCCCGCCCGTCGGCCCGCCGGTCCGGTTCCCGTCGGCGGTGCGCCTCCGTACGGTTCCGGGCTTCGCGGTCCGCCCTGTCCTGCCAATAACTACAGCACACAATTCAATTGCGCACAACTGAATCGGCCGCTTGCTACCCTGGGGTCATGACCTGGCACGGCGAGAACTCCCCCTCCCCCCGCGGCGAGGACGCGGACCTGCTGCTGCTCGACCAGCAGATCTGCTTCTCGCTGAACGCCGCCTCCCGGGCGTTCGGCGGCGTCTACCGCACCGCGCTCAAGGACCTCGGGCTGACCTACCCGCAGTACCTGGTGATGCTGGTGCTCTGGGAGCACGGGTCGCTGCCGGTCAAGCAGCTCGGCGAGCGCCTGCGGCTGGACTCCGGCACCCTCTCCCCGCTGCTCAAGCGCCTGGAGGCGGCCGGCCTGGTGGCGCGCGAGCGCAGCCCCGAGGACGAGCGCTCGGTGATCGCCACCCCCACCCCGGCCGGGCGCGCCCTGCGCGAGGGCGCCACGGCCGTCCCCCGCCGGATCCTGGCCGCCGCCGGCCTCCCGCTCGAGGAGCTGCGCACCCTGCGCGAACTGCTCACCCGGGTCACCGCCAACCTGGACGCCGCCCAGGACTGACCCCGCCCGCGGCGGCCGCCCCTGCCCCCGCCGCTACGACTCGTAGCGCTCCACCTCGTCGATGCTGCGCACGCTCGCCCCGTCCGGGTCCTCGCCCGCCCGGACCCGGGCGCGGCGCTGGCGGAGCAGGTCCCAGCACTGGTCGAGCTGCTCCTCGATGTCCTTGAGTTCGCGGTGCTCGGTTGGCTGGTCGATCCGGCCCTCGGCGAGGGCGGCGCGCAGGTCGCGCTCGGCCTCGACCATCTCGCTGATCCGCTCCAGGATGCGGCGGTCGGTGCCGCCCTCGGCGCGCTGCTCGTCCATCGGGGCCTCCTCGCAGTGGTGTGCCCTCCACTCTAGGAAGGGCCCGGGGCGGCCGCGAGCGGGACGGCACGGGGGCGGCGCCCCGAACGGGGGAGCGCAATTGACAGGGCGTCAGGCGGGCGACAGGATCACTTACTGAAAACGACTTCCACTACCACTAACCCGGAAGGCCCGATCCGCCATGTCGCTGGACGTCTCCCCCTCCCTGCTCGCCCTGGCCGAGCGCGACGAGGTCGCCGACGCCGACTTCCTCGCCACCGTCCGCACCTCGCTGCCTTACGCCTACCGCCTGGTCAATGACCTGACGGCCGAACTCGCGTTCAGCGACGCCGAGTTCGCCGACAACACGGCGGCCCCGAGCGAGGCGGAGCGGGCCCAGCTGCTGCGCGCGCTGGCCAGCGACTCGATCCGCGGCGCCCTGGAGCGGCACTTCTCGGTGAAGCTGGCCTTCCAGAACTGCCACCGCCTCGCGGCCTTCCACCCGCACGCCGAACACACCGACGCCTACCGGGAGTTCACCTCGCCCCGGGCCCAGCTGCTGAACCAGTCGCCCGAGCTGCGCGACTGCTGAGCCCGTCGGCCGGCGGCCGCGGACCGACCCGCGGCCGCCCGCCCGGCGAGTTGTGAACGTTCACAAGAAAATGGCGCCGACTGCTTGCAGCCTCACCGAACCTTGGGGTTATCTATGGCGAAACACGGCAGATAACTGCTGTGTACGTTCACACCACCACTCCCCCACTCTCCTGCCAAGGACGACGATGCCCCAGGCATTCACCCCGGCGTTCAAGCGCGCGCTCGTCACCGCCGCGGCGGCGCTCCCGCTCGCCACCTCCGTGGTCGCCGGCCTCCCCACCGCGGCCCGGGCGGCCAGTACCCTCACCAACGCCGGCTTCGAGACCGGCGGCACCGGGACGGCCACCCCCGCCGGCTGGTCCGTCTACTCGGCCGCCGGACAGAACGGCGCCTCGTACACCGAGGCCGGCGGCCACAGCGGCTCCTACCGGCTCACCCACTACGCGGCCGCCGCGTACAAGGTCGAGACCTACCAGTACCTGTCCGGGCTGGCCAACGGCAGCTACACGCTGACCGCCTGGGTCCGCTCCAGCGGCGGGCAGAACTCGGCCTACCTGGCGCTGCGCAACTGCGGCTCCGCCGAGCAGCGCACCGACCTGCCGCCGACCCCGAACGGCGCCTGGATCCGGCTGGTCACCTCGGTCAAGGTGACCGGCGGCCAGTGCACGATCAGCATCGACTCCGACGCCAACGCCGGGAACTGGATCAACGTCGACGACCTGTCCTTCGCCCCCGGCAGCACCGGCGTGGCGGCCCGCGGCGTGGACGTCTCCACGCTGAAGAAGAGCGAGGACAAGGGCGGCGTCTACCGGTGGGCGGACGGCAGCACCGGTGACGCGCTGGACATCCTGCACTCCAGCGGCGCGAACTACGTGCGCCTGAAGGTCTGGGTGAACCCGGCCGACGGCTACAACGACAAGGCCAAGGTCCTGGCGATGGCCAAGCGCGCCAAGGCGCTCGGTATGGGCCTGCTGATCGACTTCCACTACTCCGACAGCTGGGCCGACCCCGGCAAGCAGACCAAGCCCGCCGCCTGGTCCGGCTACTCGCTGGCGCAGCTGAAGTCGGCGGTCTACAACCACACCTACGACGTGCTGAACGCGCTGAAGGCGCAGGGCACCACCGCCGACATGGTGCAGATCGGCAACGAGATCAACGCGGGCATCCTGTGGAGCGAGGGTTCCACCGCCCACTGGTCCGACCTGGCGGCACTGCTCGCCCAGGGCGCGAACGCGGCGAAGGCGGTGAGCTCCTCGACCAGGGTCGCGCTGCACCTGGCGAAGGGCGGCGACGACGCCGGGGCCCGGGCGTTCTTCGACAACGCGGTCTCGTACGGGGTGCCGTTCGACCTGATCGGGCTCTCGTACTACGGCTACTGGCACGGCCCGCTGAGCGACCTGCAGACCACCCTGGACGACGTGGCGGCCCGCTACGGCAAGCAGGTGTTCGTCGCGGAGACCGCGTACGCCTTCACGCTGGCGAACGGCGACGCGCTGGAGAACAACATCGCCACCTCCTCCCAGCTGGTGGCCGGCTACCCCGCCACCCAGGCCGGGCAGGCCGCCAACCTGCGGGACGTGATGAACGTGGTGGAGGCGGTGCCGAACGGCCGGGGCCTGGGTGTCTTCTACTGGGAGCCCACCTGGACGGCCGTGGCGGGCAACGGCTGGGACCCGACCGATCCCGCATCCGGGGACGCGTGGGAGAACCAGGCGCTGTTCGACTACAGCGGGCGGCCGACCAGCGCCATGAGCTGGCTGAAGCACCGGTGAGCCCAACGGAGTGACGCGGCGCGGGACGACGCGGCGCGGCCGGGCGGCCGGAGGGGTGACGAGGTGTCACCTCCGGCCGCCCGGCCCGCGGTTCGGGTCCCCTTCGCCACCCGCCCGCGCTCAGCCGCCGACCGTCTCGCCCCGGACCGCGGCGAGCTCGGTGCGCTCCGCGGCGGCGGCCTCCACCGGGACGGCCCGGGCGGCGGCCCGGCGGGCCGGGACGAGCACCGCGGCCAGCGCGGCGGCCAGGCAGAACGCCGCGAGCAGGGCGAAGCCCTGGGTGTAGCCGCTCTCGGCGGGGCGGCCGTCGGCCTGCAGGTGGCCGGTGACCAGGCCGGTCATCAGGGCGGCGCCCATCGAGCCGCCGATGGTGCGGATGTTGGCGTTCATGCCGGTGGCGGCGCCGGTCTGGGCGGCGGGGACGGCCTGCACGATGAGGTTGCTCATCGAGGCGAAGGCGAGTCCGATGCCGAGGCCGAAGACGCCCGCGGCGAGCGCGACGTCGGCGGGGCTGCCGTGCCGGGCGGCGAGCAGCGCGCAGGCGGCCGAGCCGAGCAGTGCACCGGTGACCAGCTGGGCCTTGGCGGGGAAGCGGCCGGCCAGCCGGCCGCCGAGCACGCCGGCCACGAACATGGCGGCGACCATCGGCAGCATCAGCAGTCCGGCGCCGGTGACGCTGGAACCGAAGCCGTAGCCCGCGCTGGAGGGCATTTGCACGAAACCGGGGAGGAAGGCCCACACGGCGTACATGCCGCCGCCGAACAGCAGGGCCGCGGTGTTGGTGGTCCACACGGCGGGCAGCCGCATCACCCGCAGGTCGATCAGCGGGTTGCGGGAGCGGGACTCGTTGACCATCCAGGCGGCGAACAGCAGGACGGCGAGGGCGAGCAGGCCGAGCACCTTGGCCGAGCCCCAGCCCCACTGGGAGGCCTGGCTGACCGGCAGCAGCAGGGCGACCAGCCAGCCGGAGAGCAGCACGGAGGAGAACCAGTCGACGCTGCCCTCGCTGCGGTGCGGCGACTCGGGGACGTAGCGGTGCGCGAGCGCGATGGTGCCGACCAGCACGATGACGGGCAGCCAGAACAGCCAGCGGTAGTCGAGGGCGCCGACGATCGGCCCGGCCAGGACCATGCCGAGGCCGCTGCCGACGGCGATCACCGCGGACATGTTGCTGATGCCGCCGGAGACCCGTCCGGGCGGGAACTCGTCGCGGATGATGCCGAAGGAGAGCGGGAACAGCGCGCCGGCGATGCCCTGGATCACCCGGGCGACGATCAGCACGGTGATGTTGGGCGCGAGGGCGGCGACCAGGCAGCCGACCAGCAGCGCGACCAGGGCGGCGACCAGGGTGCGCTTCTTGCCGACCAGGTCGCCGACCCGGCCGAGGATCGGGGTGAAGACGGAGGCGGAGAGCAGGTAGGCCGTCATGATCCAGGTGACGGTGGACTGCGTGGTGTGCATCTCCTCCTGGACGATCGGGAGGGCGGGCGTGATCAGCGACTGGAGCAGGGCGTACACGCCGGCGCCGACGGCGAGCACGCCGAAGGTCAGGCGGGGGGATTGGCGGTTCATCGAACCCTCTCGGGACTCGGGGCGGGCACGCGGGGGGCGGGGTGCGTGCCACGGCAGGAGAGCAGGCAGCGGTCGAACGCGGCTCGAACGGCGCGTCGGCGCCGCCGGGCCGGGCGGCCGGGCGTGGACGGGGCGGGCAGGGGACGGGCGTGGTGCGCGTGCGATGCCGGACGGTCGCCCTGCGTCGTGGCGCGGGCGGTGGGTACGGCGAAGCGGCCGGTCCGCCGGTGTGCGGCGGGTCGAAGTCGGGGCCCCGGTGCTAAAGTCGAGGCATGCCTCCAGATTAGCGGAGGCATGCCTCCGGTTCAATCCGGTTCCGCGATTCCCTCCGAACAACCCCCGGGCGCCACCCGAACACCACCCGAACGACCCCCGTTCGCCCGGCCGCCCGCATCCCCCACCGCCCCGCCCGTCCGGATGCGTCGAGAACGAGGTCCCCCGTGCCGGATCAGATCGTGGTGAGCGAGTTCCTCGCCGCCCAGCGCCCGCGCCGCGCGGACGCCGCCCGCAACTTCGACGCGCTGCTCGCCGCCGCCCGCGACGCCTTCGCCGAGCACGGCGCCGAGGCCTCCCTGGAGGACATCGCCCGGCGGGCCGGCGTCGGCATCGGCACCCTCTACCGCAACTTCCCCACCCGCCGGCACCTGTTCGAGGCGGTGTACGCCGCCGAGGTCGACGACCTCGTCCGGGTCGCCGGACAGGTCTCCGACCTGCCGCCGTGGGAGGCGCTGACCACCTGGCTGCGCCGCTTCGTCGACTACGCGACCACCAAGCGCGCGATCCGCGAGGCCATGGCGGGCGAGGAGTCGGACATCTTCCTGGCCTGCCTGCAGTCCATGTACTCCGGCGGCACCCCGCTGCTCGAACGCGCCCAGCGGGCCGGGGAGGCCCGCCCCGACATGAGCATCGAGGACCTGCTGCGGATGGTCTCCGGCATCACCTCGGTGGCCTTCCCGGAGGAGGGCCAGCGCGACCGGGTCCTCGCCATCGCCCTGGACGGGGTGCGCGCCCGCCGCTGACCCGGCCCCGGCTCAGCCCAGCGGCCGCGCCGGGTCGCGGCCGACCAGGCCCAGCAGCCGGGTCGCGGCGTCCGCGCCCTCCGGTACCGGCACCGGGTCGGCGAACAGCCCGGAGGCGGCCAACGAGTCGGCCTGCGGGGCGAGTTCGGCCAGCGCGAACTCGGCGGCGGCCGGGTCGATCCGGTCGTCGGCGCCGATCCCCCGGGCCAGGTCCCAGCCGTGCACGATCGCGTCCACCGTCATCTCCCGGGCGTACCCGGCGGCCCGCCGCGCGCCGTACGAGAGCTGCACGGTGCGCTCCAGCGCGCCCGGCTCGGCGAACGCGACCCGGGCCGCCCCGGCGGCGGCCGTCCAGGCGGCGAACGGGTCGTCGCCGAGCACGTCGCCGTCGTGGCGGTCGCCGATCTCGGCGACGGTGGCACCGGCCAGCAGGTCGGGCACCCACAGCTGTTCGGCCGTCAGGTGGCCGACCAGCTGCCGCACCGTCCAGTCGGTGCACGGGGTGGGCCCCCGCCAGCCGTCGGCGGGGACGGCGCGGACCAGTGCGCCGAAGTGGTCCAGGGCCCGGCCGTGCAGCGCGAGCAGGTCCGGTCCGTCGAGGTGAGCTGCCATGGGGTCCACGCTTGCCCGCCCCGGGCCGCCGGGCAAGCCGACACCCCGGGCGGCTACTCGACCGGGGCCTTCTCGCGCAGCAGCTCGACGAACGCCCGCATCCAGGTCGGGTGGTCCGGCCAGGCCCGGGCGGAGACCACCGTGCCGTCGACCACCGCGCCGCCGTCCACGAAGTCCGCGCCGCCCGCCGCCACGTCCGGCTCCAGCGCCGGGTACGCGGCGGTGCGACGCCCGGCCAGCGCGCCGGTCCGCAGCGGGATCAGCGGGCCGTGGCAGATCTGCGCCAGCGGCTTGTCCGCCTCGAAGAACGCGGCGACGATCCGCTGCACCTCCGGGTCGTTGCGCAGGTACTCGGGCGCCCGGCCGCCGGGCAGCACCAGCGCCGCGTACTGCGCCGGGTCGACGTCCGCGAACGCCAGGTCGGCGGGCCAGGTGTAGCCGGGCTTCTCGGTGTACGTGTCGTAGCCCGGGACGAAGTCGTGCACCACGAACTGCAGGGTCTTCTTGGTCGGCGCGGCGATGTCGACCTGGTAGCCCTCCTCCAGCAGCCGCTGGTACGGGTAGAACACCTCCAGCGACTCCGCCGCGTCACCGGTGATGATCAGGATCCTCGCTGCCATCCGGGGGTTCCGTCCCTTCCTCGCGCCTGCCGCCGTCCGGCCCCGGCGGGGCCGGGCGCTGCCCACACCCTGCCCGCTGACGGCGCGTCAATCAACGGGGCGCGCGCGGCACGGCGCGCCGGTCGTGCGCTCCCCCGGGCGCCGCAGCCGTCCGCCCGGGCGGGGGTACTCCGGGGGCGACCCGCCCGGGGCGCGCCTAGCGTGCTGGCAAGGTCCGCCCGTTTCCCCCGGGACCGTCGGCAGGGAGGCCGTCATGCAGCACTCGCACCTCGTGGACTCCGCCACCGTCGCCAACCTGCGCGACCTCGGCGGCATCGATCTGCCCGGCGGCGCCCGGGTCCGGCCCGGACTGGCGCTGCGCTCGGGCCAGTTGGACCGGCTCGACCCGGCCGCCGACCCGATGTTCGACGCGCTGGGCGTGCGCACCGTCATCGACCTGCGCACCGCCGCCGAACGCGCCGCCTTCCCCGACCGCGTCCCCGGCGGCGCGCACCTGCTGGTCGCGGACGTGCTCGCCGACGGGGCGGGCAGCGGCGCGGCGGCGGCCCTGGCGGCGGCGCTGGCCGACCCGTCCGGCGCGAACCGGATGCTCGGCGGCGGCCGGGCGGCGGAAGCGCTGCGCGAGGACTACCGGGCGTTCGTCACCTCGGCCTCCGCCCGGCAGGCGTACAAGCAGCTGATCACCGCGCTGGCCCACCGGGGCGGCGGCCCGGTGCTGTTCCACTGCACGGCGGGCAAGGACCGCACCGGCTGGGGCGCCACCCTGGTCCTGCTGCTGCTCGGCGCGGACGAGGAGACCGTCCGCACCGAGTACCTGTCCGTCGACCCGGCGGTGCGGGCGCACTACGCCCCGCTGGTGGAGCGCTTCCTGGCGGCGGGCGGCGACCCGGAGGTCGCGGACGCCGTGTTCTCCGTCCGGGCCGAGTACCTGGCGGCCGCGCTGGACGCCCTGGCCGAGTACTGGGGCGACGCCGAGAGCTACGCCCGGGCCGGCCTCGGCCTGAAGGACGACACCCTGGCCGGGCTGCGCGAGCGCCTGGTCGAGGCCGCCTGAGCGCCCGTCAGCCGGCCGCGCCCGCGGCCCCGACGCACGCCTCGTTGCCCTCCGGGTCGGCCAGCACCCAGTGGTTCGGCGCGTGCTCGTCGGTCACCAGGCGGCCGCCGGCCGCGATCGCGGCGGCGATCCGGGCCTCGGCGAGGTCGTGCGGCACCCAGACGTCCACGTGCACCCGGTTGCGCTGAGGGCGGGGCCCGTCCATCTGCTGGAAGTAGAACGGCGCGCCGCGGCGGGCCGGGTCGAGCAGGTCCTCCGGGCTGCCGGAGCGGTCCCGGTAGCCGAGCAGCGCCCGCCAGAACGCGACCACGGCGGGCAGCTCCAGCGCGTCGACCGTGACCTGGACGGTCTGCACGCCCGCCGGCTCGGCGACCGCACCGAGCTCCCGGGCGACGCCGGACACCAGGCGGGCCAGCTCGACGTGGCGTTCCGTCAGGCCGTAGTACTCCTCGCCCGCCTCGATCAGCCGGACCGTCACACCCTCCGGCCGCAGGTCGACGTCCGCCTCGCCGACGCCCGCGAGGGCCGCCCCGATCGCGCCGACCAGCTGCGCGCCGGCCCCGAACGACCCGGTCCGGAAGAACGCGCACGCCCCCTCCCCCAGCACCCGCCAGTCCCCCGTCCCGTCCGCCGCGTGGAACGCCGCCGGCCTGATCCTCGCCACACCCTGAACGTCAGTCATCCGGGCAGGCTACCGGCCGGCACTGACAGCCCCTCAGCGCGCCCCCGCCCAGGCCAGCAGGTGGTCCACCGACCACGCCGTGATCACCCGTTCCGCGTCCAGGCCGAGTTCCGCGGCCCGTTCGCAGCCGTCGATCTGCCGGTCCAGCTGGCCGGGCGCGTGCGCGTCGGTGTCGACGGCGAACAGGCAGCCCAGGTCGGCGGCGAGGGCGAGCAGGTCGTCGGGCGGGTCCTGGCGGTCGGGGCGGCAGTTGATCTCGACCGCGGTGTCGTGCTCGCGGCAGGCGGTGAAGACGGCCTCGGCGTCGAACGCGGACGGCGGGCGGGGCTTGTCGCCGAGCCGCCGGCCGGTGCAGTGGCCCAGGACGTCGACCAGCGGGCTGCGGACGGCGGCGAGCAGGCGGTGGGTCATCGCGTCGGGTTCCGTCCGCAGTTCGGAGTGGACCGAGGCGACCACCACGTCGAGACGGCCGAGCAGGTCCTCGTCCTGGTCGAGCCCGCCGTCGGGGAGGACGTCGCACTCGATGCCGGTGAGCAGCCGGAACGGGGCGAGCCGGCCGTTGAGCTCCTCGACCAGGTCGAGCTGTTCGCGCAGGCGCTCCGCGCTGAGGCCGTGGGCGACGGTGAGGCGGGGCGAGTGGTCGGTGAGGACGGCCCAGTGGTGGCCGAGGGAGCGGGCGGTGCGGGCCATCCGTTCGACCGGGACGGTGCCGTCGGACCAGTCGGAGTGCAGGTGGCAGTCGCCCTGGAGCTTCTCGCGCAGCCGGAGCGCGGCGGCGAAGGGGGCCGGTCCGGCGGCGGCGCGGGCCTCGGTCTCCAGCAGGTACTGGGGGGTGCGGCCGGCGGTGGCGTCGGCGATCACCCGGGCGGTGACGGGGCCGACGCCGGGGAGGCGTTCGGCCTCGGCGGCGGAGACCGGTCCGGGGGGCAGCGCGGCGGCGGCCCCGGCGGCGGCGCGGAACGCCTTGGTCCGGTGGGGGGAGGCCAGTTCGCGCTCCAGCAGGAAGGCGATGCGCTCCAGGGCGGTGACCGGGTCCATGCGGCCAGTCTGCGCGGGGCCGGGCGGGGCCGCACGCGGGCGGGCCCGCCGCCGCCGATCCGCCCGGGCCGATCTGCCCGAGCCCCTTGTTGACAGTCTGTCTCATTGGTTTACTCCTCCTGGAGCCCCCGTCGCCCCCCACCCTCCGGAGCCCGCCCGTGTCCGACACCGCCACCCCGCCGCAGAGCCCCGCCGCCCCGTCCCGGACCGCCGTCCCGCCGCAGGGCGCCGCCCGGCAGCGCAACGCCGACCGCGAGCTCAACGCCGCCCGCCTGCTGCGGGCCTCCGCCAAGCACTCCCACGACCCGCTCACCGAGATCGACTGGTCCGCGCCCCTCGACCCGGACCACTACGCGCTGCCCGCCCACCGCGTCGCGCTCTACGGCACCCCGCTGTGGGAGCGGCTGGACGAGCGGCAGCGGGCGCAGCTGAGCGTGCACCAGTTCGCCTCCACCACGGCCGCCGGGATCTGGTTCGAACTGGTGCTGATGGAGGGCCTGATCCGGCACGTCTACGCGGGCGACCTGACCACCGGGCACGCGCAGTACGCGCTGACCGAGGTCGCCGACGAGTGCCGGCACTCCACCATGTTCGCCCGCTACATCACCGCGACCGGCTACCCGTCGGCCCGGCCGACCCGGCGCGCGGACCGCCTCGGCAAGCTGCACTTCCTGCTCAACGACACCACCATGACCTTCGCCGGGGCGATCTTCGTCGAGGAGTTCACCGACGCGATGCAGCGCGAGATGGTCCGGGACGAGTCGCTGCAGCCGCTGGCCCGCTCGGTGGCCCGGATCCACGTGGTCGAGGAGGCCCGGCACATCGGCTACGCCAAGCCGGAGCTGGAGCGGCGCTGGGCGGCGATGACCCCGGCCCGGCGGGCGGTGTTCCGGCGGGCGCTGGCGCTGCTGGCCCGGCAGTCGGTGGCCGAGATCGTGCACCCGCGGGTGTACGCGCTGGCCGGGCTCGACCCGGCCGAGGCCCGCCGGGCCGCCGCGGCCAACCCGCACTGGCGGCAGGCCCGGGTCGACTGGGCCCGCAAGGCGATGGAGTTCTTCACCGACCTGGGCGTCGTCACCCCGGCCACCGCCCGCCCCTGGCAGCGCGGCGCGCTGCTGCCCTGACCGGACTGCTCCGACCGGACCGACTGCCCCGGCCGGGCCGCCCTGACCGGCCGTCACCTGCGCGCCGCACTCCCGCCGCGGCCCTTCCTGCCGGAGACTCGGAGCGTGGACGACAACGGGATCCGCCTCGGCACCGGCCGCGGCCGGTGGGTGGTGGCGGCGACGGCGCTGGGCTCCGGCATGGCGATGCTGGACGGCACGGTGGTGAACGTGGCGCTGCCGCGGATCGGCGAGGACCTGGGCGCGGGCCTGTCGGCGCTGCAGTGGACGGTCAACGCGTACATGCTGACGCTGGCGGCGCTGATCCTGCTCGGCGGGTCGCTGGGCGACCGGTACGGGCGGCGGCGGGTGTTCTTGCTGGGGGTGTGCTGGTTCGCGCTCGCCTCGGCCGGGTGCGCGGCCGCCCCCAACGTCGAACTGCTGGTGCTGGCACGGGCGTTGCAGGGCGTGGGGGGCGCGCTGCTGACGCCCGGTTCGCTGGCGATGCTGCAGGCGGTGTTCGCCGAGGAGGACCGGGCGGGCGCGGTGGGGGCCTGGTCGGGCCTCGGCGGGGTGGCGGCGGCGGTCGGCCCGTTCCTGGGCGGCTGGCTGGTGGACGGCCCCGGCTGGCGGTGGATCTTCCTGCTGAACCTGCCGCTGGCCGCGGTGGTGGTCGCGGTGACGGCCCGGCACGTGCCGGAGAGCCGGGACGCGGACGCCTCGGGGCGCTTCGACGTGCTGGGCGCGCTGCTCGCGGCGCTGGCCCTGGCCGGGATCACCTACGCGCTGACCGAGGCCGGTGCGGGGCTGACCCCGGGCGCGCTGGCGGCCGGTCTGGCGGGCCTGGCGCTGGCGGGGGCGTTCGTGCTGGTCGAGCACCGCTCGGCGAACCCGATGCTGCCGCTGTCGCTGTTCCGCTCCCGGCTGTTCACCTCGGTCAACCTGGTCACGCTGTGCGTGTACGGGGCGTTCAGCGCGGTGTTCCTGCTGCTGACGGTGCAGTTGCAGATCGTCGCCGGGTTCACGCCGCTGCTATCGGGGGTCGCCCTGGTGCCGATCACCGTGCTGATGCTGCTGTTCTCCGGCCGGGCCGGACGGCTGGGCCGGGCGGTGGGGCCGCGGCTGCCGCTGACGGTGGGGCCGCTGGTGGTGGCCGCCGGGGTGCTGCTGATGCTGCGGATCGGGCCGGACGCGGACTACTGGCTGGACGTGCTGCCCGCGGTCACCGTGCAGGGCGCCGGGATGACGCTGCTGGTCGCCCCGCTGACCGCGACCGTGCTGGCGGCCGTGGACGTCCGCCGGGCCGGCATCGCCTCGGGCGTCAACAACGCGGCCGCCCGCGCGGCCGGCCTGTTCGCGGTCGCCGCGATCCCCCCGCTGGCCGGCCTGACCGGCGACGCCTACCGCGTCCCCGCCGAGGTGGACTCCGCCTTCCGCACCGCGATGCTGATCTGCGCCGCCCTGCTGGCCGCCGGCGCCGCCCTGGCCCTCGCCACCGTCCGCTCCGACGCCCTGGCCCCGCCGCACCCGGTCGCCGAACCCGACTGCGACTGGTACTGCGCCCCGACCACGCCCCCGATCCACCCGGACGATCCCGGGCACCGGGCCGCCTAGGCCCTGTCCGGCCCATCTTGCCGGACAGGGCCTAGTCGGCGGGCGGGCCGTCCGGGTCGGGGTGGCCGGCGCGGGCGAGCAGGCGGGTGGCGGCGCGGTCGGCCGGTGGGGCGCCGAGCAGGGCGAGGGCGCCGAGGGGGAGGAAGAAGGCCAGGAAGAGCAGCAGCGGGAGGAGGCCGGCGGCGGTGCCGGCCAGGAGTCTGGCCAGGGCGCCGGAGAGCAGCAGGTCGGCCGCTCCGCACAGGCCGACGTAGGCGACGCTGATCCCGGCCCTGGGGGCGGCGGCACCGGTGGGGGCGCCGGCCGACTGTTTGGTGGCTCGCATGGCTGGCTCTCCGGTTGTGCTGGGCACCGCCGCCGTCGGCGTCCTCACCGTCCCCGCAGTGACGGACACTTCCGGTGTACCCCGCCCGGCCGCCGCCCGACCCCGACTTCGGGCCGATTCCCTCCCCCGGGCGGCGCGGCGGGCCCCGCCTCCCGCGGAAACCGGGCGCGGCCCGCCCCGGAGGTGTTCCGGGACGGGCCGCGCGGCGGCTGACGGGTCGTCAGAGGATGTCGCCGGGGGCGTACTTGGCGGCCTCCGGGCGGTCCGCGGCGACCTGCTCGATCCGGCGGACGAGCTCGCCGACCTGGGCGGCGGCGGCGCCGGTGAAGGAGAGGCGGTCGGCCAGCAGGGCGTCGAGGGCGGCGCGGTCCAGCGGGATGCGCTCGTCGGCGGCCAGCGCGGGCACCAGGGTGTTCTCGCGGGCGCCCTCGCGCATGGCGAGCGCGGCGGCCACCGCGTGCTCCTTGATGACCTCGTGCGCGGTCTCCCGGCCGACGCCGGCCCGGACCGCGCCCATCAGGACCTTGGTGGTGGCCAGGAACGGCAGGTAGCGGTCCAGTTCGGCCTCGATGACGGCGGGGAAGGCGCCGAACTCGTCGAGGACGGTCAGGAAGGTCTCCAGCAGGCCGTCGAAGGCGAAGAAGGCGTCCGGCAGCGCGACCCGGCGCACCACGGAGCAGGAGACGTCGCCCTCGTTCCACTGGTCGCCGCCGAGCTCGGCGGTCATCGAGGCGTAGCCGCGCAGGATGACGGCCAGGCCGTTGACGCGCTCGCAGGAGCGGGTGTTCATCTTGTGCGGCATCGCCGAGGAGCCGACCTGGCCGGCCTTGAAGCCCTCGGTGACCAGCTCGTGGCCGGCCATCAGGCGGATGGTCTTCGCCAGGCTGGACGGGCCGGCGGCGAGCTGGACGAGGGCGGAGACCACGTCGTAGTCGAGCGAGCGCGGGTAGACCTGGCCGACCGAGGTGAACACGTTCTCGAAGCCGAGGTGGCCGGCCACCCGGCGCTCCAGCTCGGCGAGCTTGTCGGCGTCGCCGCCCAGCAGGTCGAGCATGTCCTGGGCGGTGCCGACCGGGCCCTTGATGCCGCGCAGCGGGTAGCGGGCGATCAGCTCCTCGAGGCGGACGTAGCCGACCAGCACCTCGTCGGCGGCGGTGGCGAAGCGCTTGCCGAGGGTGGTGGCCTGGGCGGCGACGTTGTGCGAGCGGCCGGCCATGACGAGTTCGCCGTACTGGGCGGCGAGACGGCCGAGGCGGACCAGGACGGCCACCGTGCGGTCGCGGACGTGCTCCAGCGACTGGCGGATCTGCAGCTGCTCGACGTTCTCGGTGAGGTCGCGCGAGGTCATGCCCTTGTGGATCTGCTCGTGCCCGGCGAGCTCGGAGAACTCCTCGATCCGGGCCTTCACGTCGTGCCGGGTGACCTTCTCGCGCTCGGCGATGGACGCCAGGTCGACCTGGTCGATCACCCGCTCGTAGTCGGCGATCGCGGTGGGCGGCACCTCGATGCCGAGGTCCTGCTGCGCCTTGAGGACGGCCAGCCACAGGTGGCGCTCCAGGACCACCTTGTGCTCGGGGGACCACAGCTGGGCCAGGGTCGCCGAGGCGTACCGGGAGGCCAGGACATTGGGGATCTTGGGCTTCGCGCTCACGTTTCGCAAGCCTAACAGTCGAGGTCGGGCGAGGACGAAGCGCGTCCGGAAACCGGGATGAGCGCGGCGGGCCCGGCGGGTTAGGGTCCGGGCATGACCAAGCGCACCTTCCGGATCACGGTCCGCGGCTCCTTCGACGCCCTGACGGACGAGCAGCGGGCCGAGTTGCAGGCCGCGGCCGCCGAACACGACGTGCTGCGGGCGGAGTTCACCGAGGAGGGGCACCTGACGTACGACCTGTCGGCGCGCCCGTTCTTCACCTTCCGCTTCCTCGAGCACGGGGAGGCGGAGGAGGACGTGGTGGCGGCGTCGGTGCGGGCCGAGACGGCGGCGGAGCTGTGGCTGACGGACCGCGGGTACGGCTACAAGAACCTGAAGTCGCAGGCGCAGGACATGGCGCTGGCGGCGGTCGGGGCGCGGCAGAAGCAGGAGGCCCGGAAGAAGGGCTGACCTTCGGGGCGGCGGGCGGCCGGCTCAGAACAGGGCGTCCTGTTCGGCGGCGGGGCGGGTCCTGGGGAGCAGGGCCAGGCCCTCGCAGCCGTCGGCGTCGGGTGCGGCGTGCAGCGTCCAGCCGGTGAGCAGGCGGGTGTCGAGCAGCAGCGGGGGGCCGTCGGGCCGGTCGAGGAAGAGGTGGCCGCCGATCGGGCGGCGCAGCCGGCCGGCCAGCCGGGCGCCGTCGGTGAGCGCCTTGACCTGCTGGTAGTGGTCGGGGGCGCCGTCGCCGAGGCCGTAGAGCTCGACCTGGTCGACCACGGGGTGGTCGGCGAGCAGTTCCAGCCGTTCGGGCCCGCGGCCGGGCTCGGCGAGCAGCCGGTGGACGCGGGTGCGGGCGGCCGTGAGCGCGTCGTGCCGCTGCGCGGGGGCGGGCAGGCTCCACCAGGCCGGGTACTTGGCGGCGGCGGGGATCCGCTCGCGGGCCAGTTTGGCGTGCGCGACGGCGAGTTCGGCCCGGCGGACGGCCGGGAGCGGGCCGCGGGCGACGAACGTCCAGGTGAGGGCGGCCTGTTCGAGCAGGCGGACGGTGCCGCGCTCCTCGGCGGTGAGGCCGACCTTGAGCAGGCCGGGGGCGAACCAGGCGAGGTAGAGCCGGTAGTCGCGGCCGTCGTCGAGGATGCGGTCCCGGGCGAGCTGGAGGCCGCGGTCGGCGTTCTGGCAGCTCGGGCACTGGCTGGTGGTGCCCTCGGGGGCGACCTCGGCGCGGTGCGGGCAGGGCCGGTGGCCGCGCTCGGTGTGCGCGCCGGTGCAGCGGCGGGGGCCGGCGATCCGCCAGGCGACGGCCAGGCCGTCGGTGAGCGGCCGGTCGTGGCGCTCGCGGCCGTCGGTGGCGGTGAGGCGGGGCGCGCCGTCCCGCCAGTGCAGCCCGGTGGCGGTCCATCCGTTGCCCTGGTCCTGGTGCATCCGGTGAGCGTACGGCACGCCACCGACAGTCACTGCGGGGGCGGGGTGCAGGGGCGCAGCAGCAGCGGCAGGACCTGGTCACAGAGGCCGGCCAGGGCGGTGCGCTGGTCGGGGTCGAGGCTGTCGAAGGCGGCGCGGGCGCGGGTCATGTCGTCGCGGATCCGGCCGAGCACCTCGCTGCCCTGGTCGGTGATGGTGACGATCTTGACCCGGCGGTCGGCGGCGGCGGCCTCGCGGCGGGCATAGCCGAGCGCCTCGAGGCGGTCGACGATGCCGGTGACGTTGGAGGCGTCGCAGCCGAGGCGGCCGGCCAGGGCGCGCATCGGGACGGGTTCGAGGACCGCCTTGAGCGCCTTGGCCTGCGAGGAGTTGAGGCCGTGGCGGGCCGCGGCGACGGCGTAGTCCTGGAAGTAGGCGGTGCCGACGGCCGCGATCTGTTCCATCAGCTCGGTGGTGGAGGGTGCGGTGCCGGTGGCGCCGGTGCCTGTGGTGCTGCCCATGGCGGTCAGGGTACGCCCATTCGTTTCAGTGACTCCAGTATTGAGTCTGGCAAGTAGTTTGCGGATCCCGTGGACGGCCGGTGGACGCCGTGCCGCCCTCGGAGCACGTGCCGCCCTCAGAGCACCAGACGGTCGAACAGGTGGTGCAGTTCCGCGGCCGGGTCGCTGGTCAGCCCGGTGTGCACGGGGCCGGGCTGGACGACGGCGCTGCGCGGGGCGGTCAGCCAGCGGAAGCGCTGCCCGGCGGTGTCCCGGGCGGCCGGCCCGGCGGCCTCGCCGCCCGCGCAGACCGCCTCGATGCCGCGCAGCGCCCGCCGCACCCCGGCGACGTCGGCCAGCGCGTCCAGGGCGAGCAGCCGGCCCTGGTCGAGGTGGGTGCGGGCGCCCAGGTACTCGGCGCCCCGGCAGTACAGCAGCACCCCGATGTTGACGCACTCGCCGCGCTCGACCCGGGGCACCGCCCGGATCAGCGCGTACTCGTAGTCGTGGGCGGGCCGGTCCTCCATCAGGACGCCACCTCCGGGAGCCAGTCGCGGGGCCCGGCGAGGCGGGCGGTGAGTTGTTCGGTGTACGCGGCGCGGACGTCCGCGGGGGTGGCGAAACCGGGTTCGTCGGCCAGCCAGACGTCGGGGACGGCGGCGACCGCGGCGGGCAGCGCCCGCTCGGCGAGCGCGGCGAGTTCGGCGTCGACGGCGGGCAGGTGGGCGGCGGCGTGCCGCAGCGCGTGGTCGGAGGCGTCGTAGGGCTTGCGGCGCCACTTCTCGGCGCCCGGCCAGCTGTGGTGGAAGATCAGGCTGGCGCCGTGGTCGATCAGCCGCAGGCCGCCGGCCGCGACCAGCAGGTTGGGGTTGCGCCAGGAGCGGTCGACGTTGCCGATCAGGGCGTCGAACCAGAGCACCCGGGCGGCGAAGGCGTCCTCGACCTCGAAGCACAGCGGGTCGAAGTTCAGCGCCCCGGAGACGTACGCCATGCCGAGGTTGGTGCCGCCGCTGGCCCGCATCTGGTCCTGGATCTGCACCTCGGGCTCGCTGCGGGCGAGCACCGGGTCCAGGTCGACCAGGGCGAGTTCGGGCACCGGCAGGCCGAGCCGGCGGCCGAGCTCGCCGGCCAGCACCTCGGCCACCAGCGCCTTGCGGCCCTGGGCCGCGCCGACCCACTTCAGGACGTACAGGCGGCGGTCGTCGGCCTCGATGAGGCCGGGCATCGAACCGCCTTCGCGCAGCGGCGTCGCGTAGCGGACGGCCGTCACCTCGGAGAGCATCCGGACAGCCTAGCGGCCCCGGCGGGGGCATGGTCGCGCGCCCGCCGGGCAGGCGTCCGGCAGCCGTTGGAGATGCACCCGCCGTTACCCCGTGCGAGTGTGGCCAACAGTCGTCCTTGCCACTCACGGACCTGCACACAGTAGGGGATGAAGATGGAACGACCTCGGATCCTGATCGTCGGCGGCGGCTTCGCCGGACTCGAGTGCGCGCGCCGCCTGGAGCGCAAGCTCGCCCCCTCCGAGGCGGAGATCTCCCTGGTCACGCCGTTCTCGTACCAGCTGTACCTGCCGCTGCTGCCGCACGTCGCGGCCGGGGTGCTGACCCCGCAGTCGGTGGCGATCTCGCTGCGGCGCTCGCTGCGGCGCACCCACATCGTGCCGGGCGGGGCGATCGGCATCGATCCGCGGTCGAAGGTCGCCGTGGTCCGCAAGATCACCGACGAGGTGGTCGCGGTGAAGTACGACTACCTGGTGCTCGCGCCGGGCAGCGTCACCCGGACCTTCGACATCCCCGGCCTGCCGGACTACGCGCGCGGCATGAAGACGCTCGCCGAGGCCACCTACATCCGCGACCACGTGATCGCCCAACTCGACCTGGCGTCCGCGTCGATGGACGAGAACGAGCGGGCCTCCCGGCTGCAGTTCGTGGTGGTCGGCGGCGGGTACGCGGGCACCGAGACGGCGGCCTGCCTGCAGCGGCTGACCACGGCGGCGATCCGGCGCTACCCGCGGCTGGACCCGCACCTGATCAAGTGGCACCTGATCGACATCGCCCCGAAGCTGATGCCCGAGCTCGGCGACAAGCTGGGCGTCACGGCGATGGAGATCCTGCGCCGGCGCGGCGTGGACGTGTCGCTGGGCGTGTCGATCGCCGAAGTCGGCCCGGAGACGGTCAAGTTCACCGACGGGCGCACCCTGCCCTGCCGGACCCTGATCTGGACGGCCGGCGTGGCCGCCTCCCCGCTGGTCGGCACGCTGGACGCGGAGACGGTGCGCGGGCGGCTCGCGGTGACCGCGGAGATGCGGGTCCCGCAGTTCGAGGGCGTGTTCGCGCTCGGCGACGCGGCGGCGGTGCCGGACCTGGCCAAGGGCGACGGGGCGGTGTGCCCGCCGACCGCGCAGCACTCGGCCCGGCAGGGCAAGCGGGTCGCCGAGAACCTGGTCGCGGCGCTGCGCAACCAGCCGCTGCAGCCGTACTTCCACAAGGACCTCGGGCTGGTCGTCGACCTCGGCGGCAAGGACGCGGTGTCCAAGCCCCTGGGCGTGGAGCTGCACGGCGCGCCCGCCCAGGCGGTGGCCCGCGGCTACCACGTGATGGCGATGCGCACCAACACCGCGAAGTACCGCACGGCGGCGAACTGGCTGCTGAACGCCACCGCGGGCGACGACTTCGTCCGCACCGGCTTCCTGGCCCGCCAGCCCGCCCGGCTGCGGGACTTCGAGTACACCGACGCGTACCTGTCGCGCGACGAGGTGCGCGAGCACGCGCAGGCGCTGCTGGCCAAGGGCTGAGGCCCGGCGGTGCACGCGAAGGCCCCGCCCGGGGACGTCCGGGCGGGGCCTCGCTCCGCGTTCAGCCCTGGCGGGCCTTGAAGCGCGGGTCCTTCCGGTTGATCACGAAGGTGCGCCCGCGCCGGCGGACCACCTGCGCGCCGGGCTTGGCCTTCAGGGAGCGGAGCGAGTTTCGGACGCGCATGGCGGGATCCTTCCCGGTCGTCTGGTCACTGCGTCCTGCTGCAACCGGGACGGGCCGCCCGCTATTCCTTGCGGACATGACAGTCGCTGGAGGGGGTACGGGTGGCCGGGGCGGAGGCGGGTCAGGTGGATCGGCACGGGGGTCAGGTGAGGCGGGAGTCGGTGGTGGGGGTGGTGGAGAGGGCGGCGGCGAGGTCGGCGGCGAGGGTGGTGGCCTCGGCCGGGGTGAGGGTGGAGACGGTGATCCGCAGGCCGGGCGGGGAGGCGAGGCGGAAGCGGGAGCCGGGGGCGGTGACCCAGCCGCGTTGGAGCAGGGCGGCGGCGGTGGCGGTCTCGTCGGGGACGGGGACCCAGACGTTGAGGCCGCTGACGCCGTGGGCGCGGATGCCGTGGGCGGCCAGGGCGGTGAGCAGGGCCTCGCGGCGGGCCCGGTAGACGGGGGCGGGGTCGGGCGGGTCGCGGCGCAGGGCGAGGACGGCGCGCTGCAGCAGGTGGCTGACCCAGCCGGCGTCCAGGCGCTGGCGGCCCAGGACGCGGGCGACGGTGTCGGCGTTGCCGGTGCTGACGGCGACCCGCAGGTCGGGGGCGAGCGCCTTGGAGGCGGAGCGGACCAGCGTCCAGTGCGTGACGGTGCCGGCGGCCAGCGAGTGGAAGGGCTGGTCGATCAGGTCGTGGCCGTGGTCGTCCTCGATCAGGACGGTGGTGGGGCGCTCGGCCAGGACGGCGCGCAGTTCGGCGGCGCGGGCGGGGGTGAGGGCGGCGCCGGTGGGGTTCTGGGCGCGGCTGGTGACGATCAGGGCGCGGGCGCCGTGGTCGAGGGCGGCGGCGACCGGGCCGGGCAGCGGGCCCTGGTCGTCGACCGGGACGGGGGCGGTGCGCAGGCCGAGGGCGGGCAGCAGGTCGAGCAGGCTGCCCCAGCCCGGGTCCTCGACGGCGACGGTGTCGCCGGGGCGCAGGTGGGCCGAGAGCACTCGGGCGATGGTGTCCAACGCGCCGGAGCAGACGGCGAGTTCGCCGTCGGGGACGCCGTCGGCGCGGAACTCGGCGCGGCACCGGGCGAGCAGTTCGGGCTCGGCGACCGGGTCTCCGTACAGGACGGTGGGCCCGGCGGCCGCGGCGGCCAGGGCGGGGCCGAGCGGGGGCAGCAGGGCCGGGTCGGGGTTGCCGTCCGACAGGTCGCGGGCTCCGGGCGGGACGGGCAGCCGGGCCTGGTCGCGGGGGGTGGTGGCGGGGCGGGGGCGGATCCGGCTGCCGCGCCGCCCGGCGGTCTCGATGACGCCGCGCTCGCGCAGCAGGCGGTAGGCGGCGGCGACGGTGTTGGGGTTCACGCCGAGCTCGCCGGCCAGCTCGCGCAGCGGGGGCAGCGCGCCGCCCGGGGCCAACTGACCTGCGGCGACGGCGCGTTCGACGTCGGCGGCAATCTCGTTGGCCCGCCGCCCGGTGATCCGATACTCTCCTAGCACAAAGAAGATTATGCACTAGTACAGAGGAGTTGTCATGTCGGACAGCCCCGGCGGGTCGTACACCCGCGACGACCTCACCACCCCGACCCGCTCCAAGGAGCGCGCCGCCTGGGACGAGGAGGCGGTGCACGCGGTCCTGGACGCCGGGTACCTGTGCCACCTCGGCTTCGTCCGGGACGGCGCGCCGGTGGTGCTGCCCACCCTGTACGCCCGGGTCGGCCGCCGGCTGTACCTGCACGGCTCCACCGGCAGCCGGCCGCTGCACGGGGCGCGGGGCGAGCGGGGGCTGCCGGTGTGCGTGACGGTGACGCACCTGGACGGGCTGGTGCTGGCCAAGTCCGCCTTCCACCACTCCGTCAACTACCGCTCGGTGGTGGCGCACGGCACCGCCCACCAGGTCACCGACCCCGCGGAGCTGCGGCTGGCGCTGGACGCGATCGTCGACCAGGTGGTGCCGGGCCGCTCCGCCGAGTGCCGGCCGGGCAACGCCAAGGAGCTGGCGGCCACCGCGGTGATCCGGCTGGAGCTGGACCAGGTCTCGGCCAAAACCCGCACCGGCGGCGTCAACGACGAGCCGGAGGACCTCGGCCTGCCGTACTGGGCGGGCGTGCTGCCGGTCGCCCCGGCCTACGGCGCGCCGCTGCCCTCCCCGCACACCGACGTCGAACCGCCGCGCAACGTCCGGGAGCTGGCGTGCTGATCCGGGGCTGGGACCGCGGCGCCGAGGCGGAGTGGCGCCAGTGGCTGGCGGCCGGGCGAGACTTCGGGACGCTGGCCGCCAACGGGCCCGAGGGCCCCGTCCTGGTGCCCACGCACTTCCTGCTGGACGCCGACGCGGGCGAGGTGCTGCTGCACCTGGCCGCCCCCAACCCGCTGTTCGCGGCGGTGCGCACCGACCCGCGCGTGACGCTGGCCGTCACCGACGACTACGCCTTCGCCCCCGGCCGCTGGCGCGGCGCGCCGTACACGCCGACCAGCTACTACGCGTCCGTGCAGTTCTCCTGCACCGCCGAGCCGGTCGACGACCCGGCGGGCAAGGCGGCGATCCTCAACCGGCAGCTGGCGCACTTCCAGCCCGAGTGGCCCACCGACCGGGTCGAGCCCGGCAACGCGTACTGGGCGCAGCTGACCGGCGTGCGCGGACTGCGGCTGACGGTGCGCAAGGTGCGGGCCAAGTTCAAGTACGACGACAAGAAGCCGGTCGAGCTGCAGGGCGAGGTCGCCGAGCGGCTGGCCGGGCGGCACGCGGCCACCGGGAACCCGCAGGACGCCGGGGCGCGGGCCCAGCTGCTGCGGCGGATGGCGGCACGGACGGACCGCCCCGGCCGGTCGTCCGGCTGACGGTCCATCGGTTCTGGCGTGTCGGACGCGCGCGGCGGGGTAGCCGCTGGTCGAATTACCTCTGGATATTTCCGCCCGTACCCGGACGGATCGTCACGTAGGGAGAGACCGCTGGCTACCCAATCCGCCGCCGGGGACGAGCACCTCGGCCATGTGGTGTTCATCTCCGCCGCCGCCGCGATGGGCGGGTTCCTGTTCGGCTACGACAGTGCGGTGATCAACGGCGCGGTCACCGGCATCCAGAAGCACTTCGGGGTGGGCAACGGCGAGACCGCGTTCGTGGTCGCCATCGCCCTGCTCGGCTCGGCGGCCGGCGCGGTGGTGGCCGGCTGGCTCGCCGACCACTACGGGCGGGTGCGCACCATGCTGCTGGCCGCGACGCTGTTCGCCATCAGCGGCGTCGGGTCGATGTTCCCGCCCAGCATCGAGGTGCTCGGGGTGTGGCGCGTGCTCGGCGGCATCGCCATCGGCATCGCCTCGGTGATCGCCCCCACCTACATCGCCGAGGTCGCGCCGACCGCGTACCGGGGCCGGCTGGCCTCCTTCCAGCAGATGGCGATCGTGCTCGGCATCACCGTCTCGCAGCTCGCCAACTGGGCGCTCAACCAGGCCGCCGGCGGCGAGTCCACCAACCACCTGGCGGGCATCCAGGCCTGGCAGTGGATGCTCGGCGTGGAGACCGTGCCCGCCCTCGTCTACGGGCTGATGGCGCTGTCCATCCCCGAGTCGCCGCGCTACCTGATCAGCGACGGGCGCGAGGCGCAGGCCCGCAAGGTGCTCGCCGAGGTCGAGGGCTCGGACGTCGACCTGGACGCCCGGCTCGCCGAGATCCGGCGGGTGCTGCACACCGAGCACAAGCCGCGGCTCAAGGACCTGCTCGGCGGGCGGTTCGGGCTGCTGCCGATCGTCTGGGTCGGCATCGGCGCCTCGGTGTTCCAACAGTTCGTCGGCATCAACGTGATCTTCTACTACTCGTCGTTCCTGTGGCAGTCGGTCGGCATCGACGAGTCCAACTCGCTGCTGATCTCGCTCTCCACCTCGATCGTCAACGTGGTCGGCACCGTGGTCGCCATGCTGCTGGTCGACCGGATCGGCCGCAAACCGCTCGCCCTGGCCGGCTCCGCGGGCATGGCGGTCGCGCTCGGCCTGGCCGCCTGGGCGTTCTCCTTCCGGCACGGCACCGGCGACAGCGCGACCCTGGCCAACGCGTACGCCACCACGGCGCTGGTCGCCGCGCACGTCTTCGTGTTCTGCTTCGCCTTCTCCTGGGGCGTGGTGGTCTGGGTGCTGCTCGGCGAGATGTTCCCCAACCGGATCCGGGCGCTCGCCCTGTCGGTGGCCGCCTCCGCGCAGTGGATCGCCAACTGGGCGATCACCGTCACCTTCCCCAACCTCTCCGACTGGAACCTGTCGGCGACGTACGTCATCTACGCCTGCTTCGCCCTGCTGTCCATCCCGTTCGTGGCCTTCTGCATCAAGGAGACCAAGGGCAAGGCCCTGGAAGAGATGGGCTGAGCGACCCCCGTCGGCCCGCCGACGGAACCGCCCGCGGCGGGTGGCGGCCCCGGTGGCCGCCACCCGCCGCGCCCGGAGTGCCAGTCGAACCCCCGCTGCCCGCCGCGAGCTGCCGCACGCGGCCGTCCCGACGGAGAGGCCATGGGCGCCGCCCGCCAGAACACCAGCTTCCCCGGCCCCGGAAGCACCCTGCACGGCTACCTCGCCCTCCCGCCCGCCGGCACCGGCCCCGGCGTCCTGGTCGTCCAGGAGTGGTGGGGCCTCACCCGGCACGTCGCCGACCTCACCGACCGCTTCGCCGCGGCCGGCTTCGTCGCGCTCGCCCCCGACCTGTACGGCGGCACCGTCACCCACGACCGGGCCGAGGCCGCGAAGATGAAGCGGGCCCTGCCGGTGGACCGGGCCGCCGCCCAACTCTCCGCCGCCGTCGACCACCTGCTCGACCACCCGGCGACGGTCGGCGACGCGATCGGCGCCGTCGGCCTCTGCATGGGCGGCGCCCTCGCCCTCCACCTCGCCACCCGGGAAGGCGACCGGATCGCCGCGGTCGTCCCCTTCTACGGGCTGCCGGACCAGGACCACTCCTACACCGGCCTGACCGCCCACGTCCTCGGCCACTACGGCGAACGGGACGCGTCGCTGCCGGTCGGGACCGTCGACGAGGCCGCGATCCGCATCGGCGAGGCGACCGGGCGCCGACCCGAGATCCACTTCTACCCGGCCGGGCACGCCTTCCTCAACGACGAGAAGACGCCCAGCACGTACGACCCGCTGCAGGCCGAGATCGCCTGGCGGCGCACGGTGAGCTTCCTGTGGGGGCACCTGGGCTGAGCCGCCTCCGACAGGGGGTGCAGGGCGCGCCTCCGGCGGGGAGGGGTGGGGAGGGGAAAAGGGGATCGCCTGGCGGCGCACGGTGAGCTTCCTGTGGGGGCACCTGGGCTGAGCCGCCTCCGACAGGGGGTGCAGGGCGCGCCTCCGGCGGGGAGGGGTGGGGAGGGGAAAAGGGGATCGCCTGGCGGCGCACGGTGAGCTTCCTGTGGGGGCACCTGGGCTGAGCCGCCTCCGACAGGGGGTGCAGGGCGCGCCTCCGGCGGGGAGGGGTGGGGAGGGGAAAAGGGGATCGCCTGGCGGCGCACGGTGAGCTTCCTGTGGGGGCACCTGGGCTGAGAGCCGCCTGCGGCGGGGGTGCGGGGGGGCGCCTCCGGCGAGGGGGGATGGGGTGGGGTGGGGGCGGGTGTGGTGGGGAAAAGCGCTGGACAGGGGGGTGGGGTGGGGTCATGGTCGGGCGGTGATGTTCCTTGATTCGGCCTGGGCCGGGCGTAATTACCGTATTCAGACTGCGGCGACGGTGGTGAGCGGGCTCGGCAATGCGGCTGCGCCGATTGCCACGGCGTTCGCGGTGTTGCACTCGGGGCCGGGTGGGGCAGTGCCGAGGTGGGGTACGTGACGGCGGCTCGGACGGTGCCGTTGGTGGTGCTGTTGCTGGTGGGCGGGGCGGTGGCGGACCGGTTGCCGCGGCACTGGGTGATGGTCGGGGCGAACGTGTTCAACGCCGTCTCGCAGGCGGTGCTGGCGGCGTTGGTGCTGCTGGGGCAGCCGAGTCTGTGGGCGTTGATGGTGCTGTCGGCGGCGGGCGGGGCCGGGCAGGCGTTCTACGCGCCGGCCGCGGAGGGGGTGATCCTGCAGGCGGTGCCGGTCGAGCACGCGGCGAAGGCGTTCTCGGTGTTCAAGATGGCGATGAACGGCGCGTCGATCGCGGGCGCCGCGCTCGGCGGGGTGCTGGTCGCGGTGATCGGGCCCGGGTGGGTGCTGGCGGTGGACGCGGCGTGTTTCGCCGTGGCGGCGGCGCTGCGGGTCGGGCTGGAGCAGGTGGCCGTCGGACGGGAGGCCGGCGGGCCGGGGCTGGTGCACGAACTGCGGGTCGGCTGGCGGGAGTTCCGGGCCCGGCGGTGGCTGTGGGCGATCGTGGTGCAGTTCGGGATGATGAACGCCTGCGTGCTCGCGGTGGAGGCGGTGTACGGGCCGGTGGTCGCCGAGGACCGGATGGGCGGTGCCGGGGCGTGGGGTGCGGCGATGGCCGCGCTGAGCGTCGGCATGGTCGCGGCGGGCCCGTTGATGACGCGCTGGCAGCCGCGCCGGCTGCTGCTGGTGGGCAACGGCGGGGTGTGCCTGTTCGGGCTGCCGCCGCTGGCGCTGGCGCTGGGCCTGCCGCTGGTGCCGGTGGCGCTGGCGATGTTCCTGGCGGGCGTGGGCACCACGGTGTTCGTGGTGGGCTGGATGGTGACGCTCCAGCAGGAGATCCCGGAGGAGCTGCTGTCGCGGATGTCGGCGTACGACGCGTTCGGCTCGTTCGCGCTGCTGCCGCTGGGCACCGCGCTGGCCGGTCCGGCGGCGTCGGCGTTCGGGCTGTCCGGGGCGCTGTGGGGGTGCGCGCTGATCTGTGCGGTGCTGGCCGGGCTGGTGCTGCTGGTGCCGGAGGTGCGGCGGTTGGAGCGTGCGGTTTCCGCGGCGGTCGGCGGGGTGCCCGAACCGGAACCCGTCACTTCCGGGTGACAGTCGCTGACAGCTTGCAACCTCCCGGGGTCCCGGCTCGTCCGATCAGGTAACCGGCCGCGACCCTGGGAGGCCCGGATGGGCAAGCCACTGCTGTACCTCGACGTCGACGGGGTGCTGAACCCGGTGTTCCCGCACCCCGACGGCGACTTCGACACCCACACCCTGCTCGGCTACTCCGTGCTGCTGTCACCGCGCCACGGCGACTGGCTGCGCGAACTGGCCGACCACTACGCCCTCGTCTGGGCCACCACTTGGGAGGAGCGGGCCAACGAGCACATCGCCCCGCTGCTCGGGCTGCCCGAGCTGCCGGTGGTGGTGTTCAGCGGGTACGTGCCGCAGCCGGGCGACCCGCGGGTGCCGCTGATGGAGCTGTTCTCGGCCACCAAGTGGGCGCCGATCCTGCGGCACGCGCAGGGCCGCCCGTTCGCCTGGGTGGACGACTGCATCCCGCCGCGGCTGGTGCGGCGCAGCGTGCTGCGGGCGGACCGGCTGCTGCTGCCGGTCGACCCGGCGCAGGGGCTGCAGCGCGAGCACGTGGACCGGCTGCTGCGGCGGCCCCCGTCGCGGGCCTGGCCGAACCCGTGGGCCTGCTGAGGACCGGGGCGCGGTCAGTTCCGGGGCGGGTCGGGGCGGTCGGCGATCTCGACCCAGATGTGCGGCCAGCGGGCGTTGTCGCTGTGGCCGAAGCGGTCGCCGAGGCCGAGCACGCGCAGCACCGCCAGGGTCTGGGTGCGGTCGGGCTGTTCGACCACCCGGACGGAGAGCCGGGTGGCCCCGGTGCGGGTGCGGTCGACGACCGGCGGGCGGCCGGTGAGCTTGTGCAGGGCGTCCGAGATCCGGCGCACCCGTTCGCTGCTGCGGTCCGGTTCCCCGTCCATCCGCCGCTCCCCCGTTCCGCGTAGCCGTCCTCGTCCGGGACACCCTACCGCCGTGCGGTGACGGGGTGTCAGGTCGTGGGCGGCGGGGCGGGCGCGGATGGGTCAGGGCAGCCAGCTGACGTGGCCGGCCAGCAGGGCGTAGCCGACGAAGGCGGTGGTGTCGATCAGGGCGTGCGCGGCGACCAGCGGGCCGACCCGCTGCCAGCGGCGGTAGAGCAGGCAGAAGACCACGCCCATCACCATGTTGCCGACCAGGCCGCCGACGCCCTGGTAGAGGTGGTACGAGCCGCGCAGCACCGCGCTGGCGACGATCGTCGCGGGCCAGCTCCAGCCGAGCTGGTGCAGGCGGCGCAGCAGGTAGCCGACCACCACGACCTCCTCCAGGATGGCGTTCTGCCAGGCGGAGGCGACCAGGACCGGGATCCGCCACCAGACCTCGGGCAGGCCGGAGGGGGCGACGGTGAGGTTGAAGCCGGCCGCCTGGGCACCGAGGTAGAGGGCGAGGCCGGAGCCGCCGATGCAGGCGGCGACCACGGCGCCGCGGCCGAGGTCGGAGAGCTTGTGGCGCAGGTCGAAGCCGAGGACGCGCAGCGCGGCGCCCTCGCGGACCAGCAGGTAGCCGACCAGGACGACGGGCATCAGGCCGCGGGCGACGTAGTAGAGCTGCCAGGCGAGGTC
This sequence comes from Kitasatospora cineracea, assembly GCF_003751605.1. Classification (NCBI taxonomy): domain Bacteria; kingdom Bacillati; phylum Actinomycetota; class Actinomycetes; order Kitasatosporales; family Streptomycetaceae; genus Kitasatospora; species Kitasatospora cineracea. The sequence goes on along the minus strand of NZ_RJVJ01000005.1, from coordinate 37,561 downwards.
GAGCCAGGGGCGGCCGGGCGCGCGGGAGGCGTTGAGGGTGGCGACCTGGCTGCCGAGCGCGGCGGGTTCGGTGAGCGAGCCGACGAAGCTGATCAGTGAGCTGATGCCGCTGGCGCCGAGGGAGAGGCCGAGGACGATCAGCAGTTCGGCGGCGAGCAGCCGGCGCGAGGGGGTCTGGGGCGTGGTGGCGGGCTCGGCCGAGGCGGTGGTCACGGGTCTCCCGGGGGCGGACGATCGGCCCGGGGCGTGCTGCTGCCCCGGGCCGATCATCCTTTCACAGGAAGATGAGGCTCCCGTGAAACGCCGCAAGCGGGGGGAGGGGGACGGGGGCCGGGGGTCAGTCGAGGGGCCAGGTGTGGACGGGTTCGCCGGTGCGCATGCAGTCGATGTAGCGGCGGGTCATGGCGGCGATGGCCTCGTTGGGGTCGAGGTTGTGGTGTTCGCGCAGGCGGTGGACGGTGGCGGCCTGCCAGGCGGCGCCGTTGGTGCGGCGGAGGCAGCGTTGTTCGATGATGCCGAGGTAGCGGTCGCGGTCGCGGGGTTCGATGCCCCACTCGTCCAGGCCCTGGTGGGCGAGCGGGAGCAGTTCGTTCAGGACCAGGTCGGTGGCCGGGAGTTCGACCAGGCCGCGGGCGCCGCGGCCGCTGCGGGGCCACCACTGGACGGCGTCGATGCCGTGGCGGGCGCCGTTCTGGAAGTTCTGGTCGGCCCGTTCGAAGGGGAGCCTGGTCCAGATCGGGCGGGGCTGTTCGGCGAGCACCCGGACCAGGCCGTAGTAGAAGGCGGCGTTGGCGAGAGTGTCGACGACGGTGGGGCCGGCGGGCAGGCAGCGGTTCTCCACCCGCAGGTGGGCGACGCCGTCGGCGACGTCGTACACGGGGCGGTTCCAGCGGTAGACGGTGCCGTTGTGCAGGCGCATCTCGCCGAGCCGGGGGACGCCGCCGGAGGCCAGCACCTTGACCGGGTCCTCGTCGTCGCAGATCGGGAGCAGGGCCGGGAAGTAGCGCAGGTTCTCGGCGAACAGGTCGAGCGCGGAGTCGACCCAGCGCTCCCCGAACCAGGTGATGGGACGCACGCCCTGGGCCTTGAGCTCGGCCGAACGGGTGTCGCAGGCCTGTTGGAAGAGGACCGGGCGGGTCTCGCGCCACAGTTCGCGACCGAACAGGAACGGGGAGTTCGCGCCGAGCGCGAGCTGGGCGCCGCAGATCGACTGGGCCGCGTTCCAGACCGAGGCGAACCGGGCGGGGGTGACCTGGAGGTGCAGTTGCAGCGAGGTGGCGGCGGCTTCGGCGACCATCGACACCGAGTCGACGGCGAGGCGTTCCACGCCGTCGATGTCGAGGGCGATGTCCTCGCCGCGGGCGGCCAGGATCTGGTCGCTGAGCAGGGTGTAGCGGTTGTTGCGGCTCATCGCGTCCAGCCCGGCGTGCTCGAGGCCGAGGGTCGGCAGGATGCCGACCATCACGATCCGGGCGCCCGCGGCGGCGGCCCGGCGGTCGGCGTAGCGCAGGCCGGTGTCGAGTTCCTCGCGGAGGTCCTCGAAGACGTGGCCGCCGAGCCGGCGCGGGGCGATGTTGACCTCGATGTTGAACCGGCCGAGCTCGGTCTGGAAGTCGGCGGAGGAGATCGCGTCCAGGACCTGTTCGTTGCCGAGCACCGGGAGTCCGCGCTCGTCGGCCAGGTTGAGTTCGATCTCCAGGCCCATCATCGCTCTCGGGCGGTCGAACCGTTCCTCCCTGAGCATCCGCCCCAGCACGTCCTGGCAGGACTGGAGCTTGCGGCGGTACAGCTGCCGGTCGGCCAGTTCCGCCCGGGTCGCCACGACCTTCTCGCCCACGGGTGCCTTCCCTCCCCTCGGTCGACAGTGCCTGAGCATCATGCCCAGGTCGAAGATCGATAGCCCGCGATGCGAACACCCGGACGAGACAGGCTTTCTGACGGTGGATCAGGCCGGACTCGAGTTGTGCTGGACAACGGAACGTGATATGAAGGTCACCCTGCGCACCTGTTCGAATGAATTCGCACGCCGCTCAGGCCCGGTCCAGGCCGTCCGAGACGCCCACGATGTCGAGGGAACTCGTCGACGACCCGCCCACCCACTCGGCGCTCATGCACAACCGGACACGGCCAGACCTCCCTCATGTCGGCGCCATGCCGGTATGCCGCATCGCCCGCCGATCTCGCACGGAGAGGCGACTCAGCCATGACCTTGCACCTGTCCCAGCCCCCGGCCGGCGCACTGCGCGCCGCGCTGTCCGCCCTCGCCCCCGAGGCGGCGCTGTCGCCGCCCTCGGCCGCCGTCCTGCGGCGCGGCGCCGGGCGTCCGCGCCCGTTGCTCGCGCTACCCGTCCACGCCCTGCGCGGGCCCGCACCCCGGCTGGCCGGGGCCGACTGCACGGGCTGGCGCTTCCTGCTGAGCGGGGGCGGCCCCGAGGACGCCGCACCCGCGCCCTGCGGGCACGACGGCTGCACCGGCGGCAGCCGGAGTGCCGACGGCGGGCCGGAGTACGGGCCGCTGGCCGTCGGCGAGTTCACCGAGGACGGACTGGACGGGGTGGTGGCCTCCGCCGAGGTGGTCAACGGGCCGGACGGCCCGGTCTTCTCCCACCTGAGCGCCGGCCCGTTCCTCGACTCCACCGTGCGGGCGCTGCGCCAGGCCTGGCAGCTCACCCACGGCACGCCCGTCCGGTACGAGCCCCGGCTGCTGCCGCTGCCCGAGCACTACGCCTCGGCGCTGTGGCTGCACGGCGGCCAGCCCGGGGAGGACCTGCTGATCCCGCTGGCGCCCTCGCCGCTCGGGGTGGCGGCGCACCAGGCGCTGCCCGCCGCCGAGCTGCTGGCCCGGCTGGAGCGCTCGCCGGCGGCGCGGCCGACCGCGCTGATCGGCTGACGCCCACCCGGAACCGACCCGCACCACCCGGACGGGCCATGCCGTGCTGATCCGATCGGATCAGCACGGCATGGCCCGTCCGTGCGCGGATCGGGGCGAATCCCGCCCGCTAGGGTGATCTCGCGCGTTCTTCTGTGGCGCATGTCACCAAATGGCTGCGCGAGCGCCCGTGGAGTCGGACACTGGTGTCGGTTGGGTGGAGGACCAATCGTCCTACCCGGCTGACGCCGTTTCACACCTGATCCGGTGCAAATTTTCAGCGAAGCGAGGTACAAGGATGTGCCAGCACCGAACCGAGTGTCCGTCCTCCGACTCGGCGGACCGGGAGGCGGCCGTCCCGGTCGCCCGCCACCCCGAGCAGGGCTGGAGCCTGCTGTGCAACGGGGTGCTGCTGTTCGACGACACCGGTGAGCTGCTGCCGGACGGCCGGGTGATCGCCCCCCGCCGGAGCCTGCTGATCGCCGCCTGATCCTCCGCTCCGCTTTTTCTGGTGCCCGCCCGGAGTTGCGCCCTCCCGGCGGGCACCGGCGCGTCCGGGCGGGGTAGCGGGTCAGGAGCCGCCGGGCGGGCGGCCGGTGGGGGTGGCGGGGTCGTACCAGAGGCTGGCCATCGGGGAGCGCAGCGTCCAGCCGAGGCTGGTGTAGAGGGCGCGGCCCTCGGTGGTGCCGACCAGCAGGGCGGTGCGCGCGCCGGCCGCGTGCGCCTCGTGCTGCAGGGTGCGCATCAGGAGCGAGCCGAGGCCGCGGCGGCGGTGCTCGGGGTCGGTCTCGATCTGGTCGGCGACGGCGACCAGCGGGGCGTCGGTGCGGCCGCCGAGCGGGACGGCGGGGGCCAGGCCGAGCTGGCCGCGGGCGGCGAAGGCGCCGTCGGCGGTGCGGACCAGGGCCCGGACGGTGCCGCCGCGGTGCCAGGTGGTGATCCGGTAGCCGGCCGGGACGGCGGGGTGCTCAGGGCGCAGCGGGAGGGTCATCAGGTACCCGGGGACGTCCTGGTGCCAGCCGGGGCCGACCCAGGGCAGGACGCGCTCCTCCTCGGCGAACAGTTTGAGCCACGTCCAGGGGACGGTGGTGCCCTCGGTGAGCTTGCGGACGTCGGCCTCGGCGGGGGCGGGCAGCACGTGCCGCCACACGTGGCGCGGCTGGCCGACGTCGATGCTCCAGCCCCAGGGTTCGGGGGCGGGGTCGGCAGCGCCGCGGGAGGCCGTCCAGCCGCCGATCCAGGCCCGGACGAGTTCGGGGACGGTGGCTTCGTCGGGCACGGGCACGCTCCAGGGCGGGTAAGGGACTCTGGCGGAGTTCGGAGCTTACCTGGTCGGATGCGGGCAGGTCACGGGGGTTTCCGCAGCGGTGGTGACGGAGTCAGATCCGGTGGGCGGCGACGTAGCGGGCGGGGTCGGTGCGCAGGTCGCCGTGCCAGCGCTCCAGGCACTGGTGGGCGAAGGTGCGGCCGGTGGCGGCGATCTCGTCGAGCGGGTCGAGGTGGGCGGGGACGTGCGGGGGCTCCAGTCCGGCGGCGACCCGGGCCTCCAGGCCGGTGCGGGCCAGGCGGAGCAGCTCGGCGGCCAGGGCGCGGACGGGGGTGTCGCCGAGGCGGGTGTCCGGGCCGCGGGCGGGCAGTTCGGCCCGGGCGGCGCGGTGCTCCTCGGCGGTGTGTCCCCGCGTCAACTCCCAGGCGGCCTCCCGTGATGGCGGGTGGTAGGTGAGGCCGGTCCACAGCGCGGGCAGGGCGGCGAGGTGCGGGGCGGGCGGGCCGTCGGCGCCGCGCAGTTCCAGGGTGCGGCGCACCCGGGTGTCGGTCCACAGCTGGGAGAGGTGGGCGGCCCAGTGCGCGGCGGTGGGCCCGGTGCCGTCGGGCAGGCCGTCGCGGAGCAGGTCGGCGAAGGTGCCGTCGGGGGCGCGGTGGTAGCGGCCGTCGGCGGTGCGGTAGTGGATCAGCGGGATGCCGAGCGCCCAGTCGACGAGGTCCTCGGCGCTCACGTCGGGTCGTAGGGCGGGCGGCAGCAGGCCGCCTCGGCGCGGGTCCGTCCGCAGCCAGGCCCAGCTGCGGTGGGACAGCAGGCCGCACGGGCGGCCTTCCAGCAGGGGGGAGTTGACGAGGAGCGCGGAGACCACGGGGGCGGCGGCGGTCTGCATCCGCAGCTTGCGGGTGAGGTCCTCGGGGCCGAGGAAGTCGAGGGTGGCCTGGGTGGACAGCGAGAGCGCCATCACGTGCGGCGCCCGCTCCCCCGCCGGGCCGAGGCCGGCGAAGTAGCGGCGCATGGCCGCGCCGCGGGTCATCGGCACCCACTCGACGTCCGCGAGCCGGCCGAAGGGCAGGTTGCCGCCCGGGACGAGGGCCAGGCCGAAGCCGGCCGCCAGGTCGGCCAGCCGCTCCAGTGCCGCCCGCACCTCGTCCACGGCGCCGCCGACGCCGGGCGCGGGCGTCGAGGAGTACTCGATCTGGCCGCCGTGCTCCAGGGTGACGCTGCTGCCGTCGGGCAGCCGGACGCCGGTCAACTGCCCGCTGTCGTCCTCGGGTTCGCCGCCCCAGCGCTCCAGCACGGCGGCCAGCACGGCCCGCACGCCGCGCGGGCCCGAGTAGCGGGCCCCGGTGCCGGTGGCCGGGTCGAGCAGGGCGCACTCGACCTCCACGCCGACCCGCTCGACGGCCCCCGGCGCGGGGGTCAGCGGGGCGAGCAGGTCGGCGCGGCCGAGCGGCTGCGGCCGGCTCACCGGGCGTCCACCGGTGCGGCGGCGGCCTGTCCGGCGTGCGCGAGCAGGGTGCGGACCGCGCCGAGCGCGGACTGCACCGCGCCCTGGCACCAGGCGTGGGCGCCGGACAGGTGCTCGCCCGCGAAGAAGAGCCGCGGGCGCCCGGCCGGGTGCGGGGCGCCGAGCACGGACAGGTACCTGGCGTGCTCGCCGGGCGTGAGGTGGGCGAACGCGCCGCCGCCCATGCCGGTCTGCACGTCCCAGTTGCAGTGCACGATGTCGTCGACGTCCGCGGCGATGCCCGGGTGGAGCTTCTCCAGGCACTCCAGCACCAGCGCGTCCCGGTCGGCCCGCTCCAGCGCGGCGAAGCGTCGGGCGTTGGCGCCCCACAGGTAGGCGCCGAGCAGGGCGGCGGGTTCGGCCGCGCGCAGCGGGTCGCGGGCCTCCCAGCGGGGCGTGCCGGAGCCGTTGACGCCGCCGTCGGTGCGCACCGCGTTGTCGGACGGGTACCAGACCTGCTGGACGGGCAGGTCGGTGAAGCTGCCGCCGCCGTGGATGCCGTCCTGGCTCTCCCAGCGCCGCCGGGTCACGTGCAGCACGGTCTTGGCACTGCTGGCGTAGCTGATGCCGCGCACGGCGTGGCGCTGCGGGTGGGGCAGGCCGGGGGTGAGGGTGATCTGGTCGAGCGCGGGAGCGGGGACGCAGCAGACCGCGAAGTCGGCGCGGTCGTCGAGCCGTCCGCCGATCCGCCGGCCGCGCAGGCGCACCCCGTCGGCGGTCAGGGCGAGTTCGTCGACCCGGGTGGACAGCCGCAGCGTGCCCGGGCGCAGGGCCCGGACGAAGCCGTGGACCAACGAGTCGAACCCGTCGGCGAGTTCGACCTGTCCGCGGTGGAACAGGCCGAAGTGGTCGACCAGGACCTCCAGCAGCGAGGACTGCTCGTAGTGGGCGAGGCCGCTGGCGTGGCCGAACAGGTCCCAGGCGTCCTGGGAGAGGTGCTCGTGGACGAACTGCCACAGCGACACCGAGGCGGCCCGTTCCAGCGCGGGGTCGTCCCAGCGGCCGTCCAGGGCGGAGCGCTGCTGCTCGGCGCTGAAGGAGCGCCACAGCGGTCCGAGCACCCGGTCGAGCAGCACGGACGGCGCGCGGCGCTCGTCCGGGCGCAGCGCGAAGGCGGGGAAGAGCGAGGCGACCTCCTGCACCCGGACCCGGCGGCCGCGCAGGTGGTAGTAGGCCCGGGGGTTGTGGTTGACGAAGGTGCGGGTCGCCAGGCGGAAGCGCGCCACGTAGTGCAGCACGCAGTGGTGGTTGGAGGGGATCCGCATCGCGCCGAGGTCGGCGTGGGTGCCGTCCCAGAACCGGTGGGTGCGCACCCGCCCGCCGGGGCGGTTGCCGCGTTCGTAGACCGCGACGTCGAAGCCGCGCCGCTGCAGCTCGTACGCGCACACCAGCCCGGCGGCGCCCGCGCCGATCACGGCGACCCGGCCGCCCGGGCCGGCCGTCGGCCGCAGCAGGTCGTCGGGGAAGGCGAAGCTGGTGTCGAACATCGGTGGCGGCCCTTCGGCGGAGCATCGGGGGGATCGGCGGTGGGGGGCGGTCCGGGGTCCCGCGGGGCGGGGCGGCGGCGCGGGACCCCGGTGGTGGCACTAGCCCTTCTTGTTGAGGGAGGTGTTGTTCCACCAGCCCTGGCGGCCGGCGGTGAAGGAGACCGGGCGGTCGCCGATCCGGCCCTCGTAGCGGGTGCCGGGGGTCAGCGGGCTCTTCGGGGCGGCGGCGTGCGGGTCCTTGAGCGAGGGGACGGTGAGCGTCGCGGCGGGGGCCAGGTCGGCGGGCTGGAAGCCCCGGGGGTCGACGGTGGTGATGACCTCGTCCCAGTTCGGGGCGCCGGCCAGGGCGTGGGCGAGGTGCACCTCGTCGCCCCGGCCGAAGACCAGCTCGGTCACGAAGTCGGGGTAGCCGGCGTCGGGGTCCAGCGGCCGGTAGTGGACGACGTCGTCCTTGTGGCAGCCGGCGTCGACGGCGTCCAGGAGGGGGGTGAACTTCCGCTTGCCCTCGGCGTCGACGGTGACGCGCTCCAACTCGACCGGCAGCGAGGTGCGGGTGCCCTCGACGATCTCGCTCAGCGGCCAGTGGCCCTCGGAGAACAGCGAGTAGTAGACCTGCTGGTTCTCGTGCGCGGCCAGGTCGGCCAGGTACGTCTCGCGCAGGGTGTCGGGCAGTCCGAACCGGGTGATCAGCTGGAAGGCGTGGATCGGGACGTAGTACAGGCCGAGGTGGTAGCTGAAGATCGTCGTCTTGCCGATCAGCAGGAAGCGGTGGCCGTGCCGGTCGGCGCTGACGGTGTCGGCGAGGGGTGCGGTGCTCATGCGGGGGCCTCCTGGGGGGTGGGGGTGTGGCGGCGCTGCCAGAACGGCCGGTCGGGCCAGCGCTGTTCGGCGGCGTAGTGGGTGCGGTGGTTGCGCAGGTAGGTGGTGCGGACCTGGTCGACGGTGCGGGCGTAGCCGGGCAGCGCACCGGGGTCGCCGGCCAGGTGGGCGTGCACGGCCGTGCCCGCGCTCAGGCCGGTGAACAGGGCGGTGAGGATGCCCTGCGAGGACAGCGGGTCGAAGGCGAGGGCGGCGTCGCCGGCGGCGGTCCAGCCCTCGCCGTGGACGGTGTCGAGGCGGGCGGTGTGGGCGGGCGCGCGCCGGGGCGCGGCGGCCGGGGGCCACGGGTGGGCGGCCGCGAGGGGGCCGATGTGCCGGGTGGCCGCGAGGCCGGCCGGCAGGGCGGTCCGGTGGGCGGCGGGCAGGTCGGCGTCGGTGTACCGGGCGAGCAGGCGGCGGCCGGCGGGCAGCGGGGCGGTGTACCACCAGCCGTCGGGGGCCGCTTCGACCGTGGTGGTGGTGTCGGCGGGGTGCGCGGTGGGGCCGAGGGTGAGGTGGACGGCGAGCAGCCGGTCGCGGACCAGCCGGCGCGCCCCGCAGGCGGTGGCGACGGCGGCCCGGCGGCCGGTGGCGTCCACGATCCACCGGCAGCGGACCGGCTCCCGTTCGCCCAGCCGCACCGTCCACCCGCCGTCGGGGGTGCGGTCCAGCGGGCGGGCGGTGGTGCGCTCGGCGAGCTGGGCGCCCAGGGCCCGGGCCCGGTCGCGCAGTTGGCGGTCGAACAGCGGGCGGTCGAGGTGCCAGCCGTGGCCGTGCGGGTCGAGGATGCTGTCGGTGGAGGCGAGGGCCGGGCCGCCCCAGGCGGAGCGGTTGGCCAGGCAGGGCAGGTGGCCGTGCGTCAGGACGCCGTCCGCGCCGAGGTCGCGCAGCAGGACGCGGGCGGCGGCGGGCAGTGCCTCGCCGACCGGGGCCGGGCCGCGTCCGGCGTCGGCCAGCAGCACCGTCCGGCCCGCCCGGGCCAGGGCGAGGGCGGCGGCCGCACCCGCCGGGCCGCCGCCCGCCACGACCACGTCGACGGACGGGACGCGGGAGGCGCGGGAGACGCGGGAGGCGCGGGAGGCGCGGGCCGCGGCGGGTGCGGCCGGGTTCACCCGCGGCCGTCCGCGGGACGGGCGCCGCCGCCGTTGGCGGACTCCTCGCCGAACGGGTCGAGCTTGTCGATGTAGCCGACCGTGATCTCCTCGGCGCTGTAGCCGGTCCGTTCGGCGACGTCGCCGAGCACGCCGCTGTAGGCAGCGCTGTCGAGTGCGGTGGCCTCGGGGACGTGCACGGTCACCAGGTTGCGGTCGGGCGAGACGCCCTCCAGCGGGAAGCCCGGCTTCGACTCGACCTGGACGGTGGCGGGGAACTTGCCGTCGCCGACCGTGTAGCGGCGGGTCTCCACGATGCCGAAGTGGTGCCACTCCTTCGCCGCCTGGGCGAGCTGCTCCTTGTACTCGCCGCGCAGGCCGCGCAGCCAGGAGGCCCGGCGGGCGAACGCGTCCAGCCGGGCGTCCTCCGAACTCCCGCCGCCACCTTCCTGGTTGACGATCCGGAAGTCCTCCTCGGTGAGCACGTGGTTGGGCACCCGGGCGGGCCAGAAGGTCGGCAGGTGCGGGTCGTAGCGGCCCTTGGGCAGGGCGTTGGACTCGTAGCCGGAGCGGCAACTGGCGGTGTCGGTCTGCCACGGGATCGCCATCCAGCGGGTCAGCCCGCCGGGCGGCTGGGCGTGCAGCGGGCCGTCCGCGCCCAGGGCCCGCTCGGCGCTCAACTGCGGGCCGTAGTCGGGCTCGGGGTCGTTCTCGGCGCGGTGCAGGATCCGGAACGGCTCCTGGTACACGGTGGTGTGCCGGATCGGCCAGGTGACCTCGCAGCCGGGGTGGAAGGCGTCGGCCAGGCAGAAGTCCAGGGCGGCGCGGTCCAGCAGGCCGGGCTGCTCGGCGAGGGGCGCGTCCTCGATCCGGCTCGGGAAGTCGGGGACGGCGGCGGTGCCGAACTCCCCGTTCGCCCACTTCTCCAACTGATCAATCTGGGTGGGGGACAGCGTCATGTACTGCAGTTGCGACTTGGGCTTGCTCGCCATGCCGTCGCCGTAGAACCACGGCCAGGGCAGCGGGGAGCGGCCGCCGTCGCGCTCGTAGTCGCGCATCGCGGTGTAGACCTGGCGGCGCAGTTCGCGGTTGCGCTCGGCCTTGCCGGCGAGCCGGTCGTACAGCGCGGGGGCCATGAAGTCCTCGGGGCCGCCGAAGCCGTAGTGGGTGGCGTAGCCCTTGTTGACCCACTGGAGTTCGCAGAAGCGGTGCAGGATCGGCTTGATGTCCCGCTCGAAGACCACCTCCTCGGTGGCCCCGACCGGCTGCTCGGGCCGGAAGACGTCGTGCAGCAGGTCCCACAGGGTGCGCGGGGTCTTCACGTCCGGGGCGAAGTTGGGCGGGCCGACCACCACCCAGGCGCCCTTGACCTCGACGTCCCTGCCGTCCAGCTTCAGCGTGGCGGTGACCGGGCCGTCGGAGGTGTCGTCGTACCAGCCGTCGTTGTTGCCGAAGGAGTGCAGTTCCTCCCCGCCCGGCGCGCCCGAGGTGCCGCTGCCGCCGAGGACGACCAGCCGGCCCTCCTCGTCGGTCTGCATCCGGCCCAGCGGGACGGGGACGCCGAGGAAGGTGCCGCCGGTGAACTCCACTTCCTGCTTGCTGCCGGGGACGAGCGTCTTGCGGCCGGGGTCGATGACGAGCTTCTCGCGGCCGTTCTCGTCGTCGGTCTTGGCGTTGCGGCGCAGGGACGCCTTGCCCTGCATGTCGGGGATGTCGAGGGCGAGGTCGAAGTTGTACCAGGCGGCCTTGCGGTTGGCCACGTGCACGGCCCACTCGACCTCCACCCCGGCCTCGGCGGGCTTCAACTCCCGCACCACCCGGCCCTGGGCGTCGTAGCCGTAGAGCCGGAACCGGGCGGCCTGGCGCTTGACCGCCCCGGCGGCGTCCTTGTAGAAGCCGACCGGCGCCGGCTCGGGCGCGGGCGTCTCGGGGCCGTAGAACCAGCCGTCCCCGGCGGTGCTGTTGCCCACCCGGGCCACCCCGATCGCGGGGTGGATCTTCGCGTAGGCGATCTCGTCTGTCATCGGTTGCGCTGTCCTCTCGTGGACGGGCGGTGGAGGGGCGGGGGGAACCCGCAGGCCGCCGGCCGGCCGACCCGTCGTGGCACGCTCTCCTCGCCCCCGGAAAGGCCGTGCGTAAGCGATCAGTCGGGTGACACCCTGCCGCGACCACCTCTACGGCTATCAGGCGACACCCCCCGCCACGCGCCACCGACTACGCAATGTCATCCCAATGGGCGGCGCACCGGCGCGCGAGAACCCCCGCCCCGCCCGGGCGTGCCGAGTGGGGCCGGGGACCGGGCGCCCGGGGCGTCAGGTGTCGGTCGTGACGCCGGTGCAGGCGAGGGACTCGGCGCGAGCGCAGCCGGCCCGGACGGGCCCCGGCAGTCGGCGGCGCGGGTGTCGGACACTCCGTTGTCCGTTGTCCGTTTTCGCTGGGCGGACGGCGGCGGGTGACGCGGGCGGGTCGGCGGGAGCTGAACGGCTCGGGGCGTCAACGTGCTGGCGGGGCAGGAGAGTTGGCGCGTCGGGCGGGGGTCAGCCCTGGCGGCCGGGGAGCATCGACAGGGCACGGGCGCGCTGGGCGACCAGGCCGTCGTAGGTGCCGTCGCGTTCGGCCCAGCGGTGCATCCGGACGCCCTCGACCAGGATCTCGTGCGGGGTGGGGTCCTGGGCGAGCAGTTCCATCACCTCGGTGGCGAAGCCGTCGAGCGGCAGCGCGTGCGGGTTCACCCGCTCCTGCCCGGCGGTGGCGACGGCCGGGGGCACCAGCTCGACCACGTCGACGCCGGTGCCCGCCAGCTGCGCGCGCAGCGCCTCGGTGTAGGCGTGCACCCCGGCCTTCGAGGCGGCGTAGCTGGGCATCGGCGGGAACGGCAGGAAGGCGATGCCCGAGCTGACGGTGACGAGCGTGCCCGCGCCCCGCCGGACCAGGTGCGGGGTGAAGGCGTCGAGCACCCGGACGGTGCCGAGCAGGTTGGTGTCGACGGTGGTCCGGGCCGCCGCGAAGTGCGCGGGGTTGCGCAGGTCCTCCAGCAGCATGACGCCGGACATGGTCACCACGGTGTCCAGTTCCGGGTGGCGGGCGAGCACGGCGTCCCGGGCGGCGGTGACGGAGGCGTCGTCGGTGACGTCGACGGCGAAGGCGTCGAAGCCCTCCCCGGCGAGGTCGGCGAGCGCCTGCGGGTCGCGGCCGCCGACGGCCACGGTGCTGCCCGCGGCGGCGAACCGGCGGGCCAGTTCGCGGCCGATGCCCGAGGTGCCGCCGACGACGAGGACGGTGCGCTTGGAGAGGTCCACGGGGGTCTTCCCTTCGGTGGGGCGCCGGGGCCGGGCGGGCCCGCGGCGCGGGCGGCGGGGCGCCGCCCGGGGTGTCCGCCGCCCCTCGGTCGGGGCGGCTCCGCTCCCCAGCCTGGGCGCGTTCCGGCGGGCGCGGGGAGGCCCCCGTCCTCCCTGGTCCTGACAGGGCCCCCGCTGGGCGGCGGGCGCCGCACTACGGTGGCGGTATGAAGGACGAGGAATCCGGCAACCGGCTCGGCCGCTACCTGCGGGCCCGGCGCGAGCTGGTCTCCCCCGCGCAGGCGGGGCTGCCGCCGGGCGGGAACCGCCGGGTGCCGGGCCTGCGCCGGGAGGAGGTCGCGCTGCTCGCCGGGATCAGCCCCGACTACTACCTGCGCCTGGAGCGGGGGCGCGACAGGAACCCCTCGCCGCAGGTCCTCGACGCGCTCGCCCGGGTGCTGCGGCTCGACGACGTCGAGCGGACGTACCTGCTCGGCCTGGTCGCGGCCCGTCCGCGCGCACCGCGGCGCCGGCGGCCCGAGCAGGCGCCGGCCCGGGTGCACCAGTTGCTCGCGCACCTGCCGGTGCCCGCGTTCGTCGAGGGGCGCGCGTTCGACGTGCTGGCCGCCAACCCGATGGCGCTGGCGCTCTCCCCGCGCCTGCGGCCCGGCGAGAACCGGCTCCGCTCCCTGCTGCTCGACCCGGCGGAGCAGTCCTTCCACCAGGACTGGGCGAAGGCCACCGCCGACTTCGTCGCCGCCCTACGCACCTCGATCGGGGACGACACCGACAACCCCCGGTTCGTCGAGCTGGTCGGGGAACTCGCGCTGTCCAGCCAGCGGTTCCGCACCCTGTGGGCCCGCCACGACGTCCGCGACCTCGGCGGCGGCACCACCACGCTGCACCACCCGGTGGTCGGCGAGCTGCGGCTGCACCGCGACAAGCTGCCCGTGGACGACGTCATCCTGGTCGTCTACTACCCGGACCGGGGCAGCGACAGCGACGGGAAGCTGCGGCGGCTGGCCGAGATCGCCGGGGACGGTGGGACCGGTAGGGACGGTGGGACCGGTAGGGACGGCGGGGACGGTAGGGACGGCGGGGACGGCGAGACCGGTAGGGACGGCGGGGACGCCGGGGACGGCGGGACCGGTAGGGGCTGACGGTACGGGCCGTCTGGCGGGGCGATGGGGTGGGCGCGGGCCTCGGCACTCGGCACGGTGGCGGTGGAGGCGGCGGCAGCGGCAGCGGCAGCGGCAGCGGCAAAGGCCGGCGCTGCCGAGCAGGCGGCCCGCTCGGTCCTCGAGGACACGGGATCTCCTGGGAGACCTCAGCGCGCCGTCCCGGACACGAACCGGCGGCGCGCCGCTTCACCCGTTCGCGTCCGCAGCGTAGAACGGCGACTGGTCGAGGGGGCGGGCCAGGAAGGCGAGTTGGAGGCCCTGGTCGAGGCGCAGGCGCAGGGCCTGGTCGGTGGCGAGGGCCTGGCCGAGGCGGTTGGCGAGGGCCTGGACGGCGGCCGGCTCGGTGGCGGGGTCGGCCAGGACCAGGGCCAGGGTGGCGTCGGCGTCCGCGGCCGGGGCGAGGTGGGCGGCGGTGACGGCCGGTTCGGCGGCGAGCAGGGCGCGCAGGGCCCGGTGCACCTCGGGGTCGCGGTGCGGGGGGAGGTAGCGGCGGTTCTCCGCGACGGCGCGCAGCCGGGCGCCGGAGAGCTGGTAGGTGACCGGGCCGGCCGGGTCGATCAGCAGGGTGTCGGCGCGCTCGGCGAAGGCCACCATCGCGGCCTGCGGGGCGACCACCGGGGCCGGGCGGGCGTCCGCGCGCCAACTGGCCATCGCGGCCAGCGAGGTGAACGCGGGCAGGGCGCGCCGGCCGTCCGGGGCCTCGACGAGGGGGACCGCCATGTCGCTGGTCTTCTCGTGCTTGTGCCCGTCGGCGCCCACCTCCACCTCGCCGAGCAGCGCCACGATGGGCACCATCAGCCGGCTCGGGGTGAGGGCGGCGAGCAGGTCGGGCTCGGTGGCCGGGTCCTGCTGCCAGGCGGTGAGGGCGGCGACGAGGGCGGGGTCGGCGGTGCCGTCGTCCTCGGCGAACCCGGGATCGGGGATGTTCTTGCGCTCCACCCCGAGAGCGTATGCCACGTTTACCCCGGGGCCGGTCGGGGCGGCGGGGCATGTGGTGCTCGGCGACGGGATGGGGCGGGGCGGGGTGGGGTGGGGCGGGGTGAGGCGGGATGGGGCGGCCGGGATTGGGGGTCCGATGGATCTACCGTCCAGTAGGGGGATGTGGCAGTCTGCGCCCATGGCACTCGTTGAAGCCGCCGCGACCGGTGGCACCGTCTCCGACCGGGCCCGTTACGACCGGGCGACGGCGCACCTGGACGCGCCGCTGGCCGTCGTCGACCTGGCCGCGTTCGACGCGAACGCGGCGGACCTGGTGCGGCGGGCCGGCGGGAAGCCGATCCGGGTGGCGTCGAAGTCGGTGCGGTGCCGGGCGCTGCTGGAGCGGGTGCTCGGGATGGACGGCTTCGCGGGGGTGATGAGCTTCACGCTGGCGGAGACGCTGTGGCTGGTGGAGTCCGGGTTCACCGACGTGCTGCTGGCGTACCCGTCGGCGGACCGGGCCTCGTTCGGGCGGCTGACCGCGGACCCGGAACTGGCCCGGCAGGTCAGCGTGGTGGTCGACGACGTGGCGCAGCTGGACCTGATCGACGCGGCCCGGGAGGGCTCGGCGACGGTGCGGGTCTGCCTGGAGCTGGACACCTCGCTGCAACTGCTGGGCGGCCGGATCCGGGTGGGGGCGCGGCGCTCGCCGCTGCGGACGCCCGAGCAGCTCGGCCGGTTCGCCGAACTGGTGGGCCGCCGCCGGGGGTTCGAGGTGGTCGGGCTGATGGCGTACGAGGGCCACGTGGCGGGCGTCGGGGACGCGGTGGCGGGGCGGCCGCTGCGGTCGGCGGCGGTGCGGCTGATGCAGGCGAAGGCCCGCGCGGAGCTGGCGGTGCGGCGCGCCGAGGTGGTGCAACGGGTGCGCCGGGTCGCCGAGTTGGAGTTCGTGAACGGCGGCGGCACGGGCAGCGTGGAGTCGACGGTCGCGGAGCGCGCGGTGACCGAGGTGGCGGCCGGGTCGGGGCTGTTCGTGCCCCGGCTGTTCGACAACTACCGCGCGTTCCGGGGCCGTCCGGCGGCGCTGTTCGCCCAGCCGGTGGTGCGGCGGCCCGGGGTGGGCGTGGTGACGGTGCTGGGCGGCGGCTACCCGGCGTCCGGCCCGGCGGGGGCGGACCGCTCCCCCGTCCCGTACCTGCCGGCCGGGCTGCGGTACGACCCGCAGGAGGGCGCGGGCGAGGTGCAGACGCCGCTGCTGGGATCGGCCGCCGACGACCTGCTGATCGGCGACCGGGTCTGGTTCCGGCACGCGAAGGCTGGTGAACTCTGCGAGCGCTTCGAGCAGTTGCACCTGGTCGAGGGCGACGCGGTGAGCGCGACGGTGCCGACCTACCGGGGCGAGGGCCGCACCTTCCTGTGACCGGCGGCGGTACCGTGACCGTGGTCCGGAACGGAACGGCGGTGCGGGGTGCTGGCGGTGGACGGCGACGCGGCGGTGCCGGGCTTCGGACCGGTGCGGCGGCTGCGGGTGCTGGCCGAGGCCGGACGGTACCCGATGACCGCGGAACGGACGCTGGCCGCACCGTTCGGCCCGGTGTGGTCGGTGGCCGCCGACCTGGAGGGTGAACTCCCGCACGTCGCCGGGCAGCTCCGGGTCGGCGGCGGAGCGCAGGTCGTGGGCGAGGGTGTCGGACGGGACGTGCCGGCGGGCCCGGCGGGCGGTGCGGACGGCCTCCCGGGCGGTGACGGTGCGCACCCAGCCGTACAGGGCGCGCGGGTCGGCCAGGCCGGGCAGGCCGGGCAGGCCGGGCAGGCCGCACAGCACCGCGATCAGCGCCTCCTGGGCGGCGTCCGGGGCGTCGGCGAGCGCGATCGGCCCGCACAGCCGGGTGACGTACGGCAGCAGCAGGGTCAGCAGCCGGTCCATCGCGAGGGCGTCCCCGGCCCGGGCGGCGGCCACCAGCGGGGCGGCGGTCTCCCACGGCGGGCGGGGGCCGGCGGCGTCGGGGGCGGAGGCGTCGGGGGCGGGAGCGGAGGCGGGCGGCGGCGGTTCGACGGTGTTCACACCGGGAAAAGGAGCCGACCGCACCGGGCGATCCACGGCCGCGAAAAAATCTTGGCGGAATCCTCCGCGGTCGTGTCGAGAACCCGGGAGCGGCTCCGTCCAGGGGTGGAGGCGGCCACAATGGACCGCACCGGAAGCTAGGAGTGAGACCCATGGCGAAGTACCTGATGCTGAAGCACTACCGCGGCGCCCCGACCCCGGAGGGCTTCGTGCCGATGGACCAGTGGACGCCCGCGGAGGTCAACGCGCACATCCAGTACATGCGGGACTTCGCCGCCAAGCTGGAGCAGACCGGCGAGTTCGTGGACGCGCAGGGGCTCGCGCCCGAGGGGACGTGGGTGCAGTACGGCGGGGAGGGGAAGCCGCCGGTGACCGACGGGCCGTTCGCGGAGACCAAGGACCTGATCGCCGGCTGGATGATCATCGACGTGGACAGCCGGGAGCGGGCGCTGGAGCTGGCCGCCGAGCTGTCGGCGGCGCCGGGCGCGGGCGGGGAGCCGATCCGCGAGTGGCTGGAGCTGCGCCCGGTGATGTCCGAGCCGCCGACCGTCACGGAGTGAGCGGGACGACGTCCTCGGCCGTGGACGAGTCGCTGCTGCGCGTCCTCACCCCGGAGGTGCTGTCCGTCCTGGTCCGCCGCGGGGCCGACTTCGCGGCGGCCGAGGACGCCGTCCAGGAAGCCCTGGTGGAGGCCGTCCGGCGCTGGCCGGACGAGCCCCCGCGGGACCCGAAGGGCTGGCTGGTGACCGTCGCGTGGCGGCGCTTCCTGGACGCGGCCCGGGCCGACACCGCGCGCCGCCGCCGCGAGGACGCGGTGGAGGAGGAGCCCGGGCCCGGGCCGGTGCCGGACCGCGACGACTCGCTGCGGCTGTACTTCCTGTGCGCGCACCCGTCGCTGACGCCGTCCTCGGCGGTGGCGCTGACGCTGCGCGCGGTCGGCGGGCTCACCACCCGGCAGATCGCCGCGGCGTACCTGGTGCCGGAGGCCACCGTGGCGCAGCGGATCTCCCGGGCCAAGCGCACCGTCTCGGGGGTGCGGCTGGACCGGCCCGGGGACGTGGCGACGGTGCTGCGGGTGCTGTACCTGGTCTTCAACGAGGGTTACTCGGGAAACGTCGACCTGGCCGCGGAGGCGATCCGGCTGACCAGGCAGCTGGCGGCCCGGATCGACCACCCGGAGGTGTCCGGCCTGCTGGCGCTGATGCTGCTGCACCACGCCCGCCGGGCCGGGCGGACCGCGCCGGACGGCAGCCTGGTGCCGCTGGCCGAGCAGGACCGGACCCGCTGGGACACCGCCGCGATCGCCGAGGGCGTCGCCGTCCTGCAGGCGGCGCTGGCCCGCGACCGGCTCGGCGAGTTCCAGGCCCAGGCGGCGATCGCCGCGCTGCACGCGGACGCGCCGACCGCCGCCGAGACCGACTGGGTGCAGATCGTCGAGTGGTACGACGAACTGGCCGCGTTGACCGACAACCCCGTGGTGCGCCTGAACCGGGCGGTCGCCGTCGGCGAGGCGGACGGCCCCCGCGCGGGCCTGGCCGCGCTCGCCGCGCTGGACGGGTCGCTGCCCCGGCACACCGCCGCCCGCGCGTACCTGCACGAGCGGGCCGGCGACCTGCCGACCGCCGCCGAGCTGTACGCCCGGGCCGCCGGGGCGGCCGGGACGGAGGCCGAGCGGAACCACCTGATCCGGCAGGCCGCCCGGCTCAACACCCTCCTGCGCGAAGGGGGTTGAGCGTCCCGGACGGCAAGGCTGCGGCCCGGCGCGGTGCCCCCACCGGGTGGTGGGGGCGGTGCGCCGGGCCGTGGTGCAGACGGGTGGCCGGTCAGGTCGCGGTGCCGCCGGTCAGGTCGCGGTGCCGCCGGTCAGGTCGCGGTGCCGCCGGTCAGGTCGCGGTGCCGCCGGTCAGGTGGTGGTGCCGCCGGTCAGGTGGTGGTGCCGCCCGAGCCGCCCGGGAAGGAGCCGGCGTCGACCTTGGTGATGCTCTTCACGATGCTGTCCATCTGGTCCGGGCCGGGGGCCTTGTCGGCGATGTCGAAGCCGAAGTGGACGGCGGTCAGCGCCTTGCCGTCGGCGGTCGGGAAGACCACCGTCTCCACGTAGCCCGGGTTGCCCTTCGCCGCGTCGACCTGCCAGCGCACCAGGTAGCCGGAGCGGCCGGCCACCGTGACCGCCTCGTTCTTCAGCTCCTTGTGGCCCTTCAGGTCGCCGTAGGATTCCTTCGCGGCCGCGGCGATGTCGTCCTGCGCGGCCTGCTTGGCGTCGGTGCCGCTGATCTTGCCGGTGGTGACCCCGCCCAGCGAGCAGTTGTCCGCGCCGTCGACGCAGGTGTAGCTGCCGGTGTAGATGCCGGCGTAGCCGTCCTGGGTGGTGCCGCCGGTCCAGCCGCTCGGGATCGGCAGCGAGATGCCGTTGACCATGTCGATCGCGGTCTTGGCGTTCGTCCCGCTGCCACCGCCGTTCCCGCCCAGGCCGCCGCCCGGGCCACCGCCGGTGCCGCCCTGGCCGCCACCACCGGTGCCGCCGTTGCCGTTCCCGCTGCCGCCGCCGAAGTCGAACGGGTTGCTGGGGTTGCCGTTCTCGCTGCCGTTCCCGTTCCCGTTGCCGTTGCCGTTCCGGCTGCCGCCGCCCTGGCCGCCGCCGAAGCCGTTGCCGCCGTAGTGGCGCCCGTCCGAGCTCGGGGCGGCCGCGGACTTGGTGCCGTCCCGGTGGCCGTCCATCGCCAGGTAGGTGACGCCGGAGCCGACCGCGAGGCCGAGCACGGCGGCGACCGAGGCGGCCACCAGGACCGGCTTGGACGGCTTGGACGACTTGCGGGGGGCCGGCTCGGCCGCGAACTGCCCGGCGTACGGGGGCAGCGGCGGGTAGTGCACGGTCTGCCCGGAGGCGTCCAGCACGGTGCCCTCCAGGACGGCGGTGTCCTCGGGGCCGGGAGCGCCCGTGCCCGCGGCGGGGCCCGGGGCCGGTGCGGCGTCCGCGGGCTCCGGCTGCGCTGCGGGGGCCGGGCGGGTCTCGGCGGTCCAACCCTTGCCGTCCCACCAGCGCTGGGGGCGGGGGTCGCTGTCGGTGTCGACTGGGTCCGGGTACCACCCGGCCGGAATCTGCTGCTCGCTCACGGTAGAGACCCTAGGGGGCTGCGGATAAGCGGGAAATCAGCGCGGGGCCGCAAATGGGTGTCCGGCGATGAGATTCCGGTGAGAATCGCCCGATCGCCCCCGCCGGGCCCCCGCCGGCCCCCGCCGGGCCGTTCCCGGGGCGGTCCCGGGGCGGTCCCGGCCCGGCCCCTTGTGCCGTCCCGGCTCCGGCGGGGGGCGTGTGCTGTGCTCCACGCGCCTGATGGGGCGCGTGCGGGTGGTGGGTCGCGCGGCAGGGGGCGTGCACGGGCGGCAGAATGCGCGCCATGACTTCTCGCCCCGTGATCGGCATCAGCACCTTCCTCACCGACGCCGGCTGGGGGCGGTGGGACAGCATGCGTTCCGTCCTGCTCCCCGCGCGCTACCCCGAGCTGGTGCGCGAGGCCGGCGGGATCGCCCTGATGCTGCCGCCGGACGCCCCGGAGCACGCCGCGGCCGTGGTGGCCCGGCTGGACGGCCTGGTGATCGCGGGCGGCGAGGACGTCGACCCGGCCCTGTACGGCGAGCGCCCCCACCCGGCGACGGTGGCCTGCGCCCCCGAGCGCGACCTGTGGGAGGCCGCGCTGATCCGCGCCGCGCTCGCCGCCGGCACCCCGCTGCTGGGCATCTGCCGGGGCATGCAGCTGCTGAACGTGGTCTGCGGCGGCTCGCTGTTCCAGCACCTGCCGGACGTGGTCGGCGAGGAGCTCAGCCACCTCGGCGCGCCCGGCGAGTACGGGCGGCACGCGGTCCGCCCGGTCCCCGGCACGCTGCTCGCGGACCTGCTGCCGGAGGAGTCGGTCTCCGTCCCGACCTTCCACCACCAGGCGGTGGCCCGCCTCGGCGAGGGCCTGACCGTCAGCGCGTACGCCGAGGACGGCACCGTCGAGGCGGTCGAGGGCGCGGGCTTCACCGTCGGCGTCCAGTGGCACCCCGAGCAGGGCGAGGACCTGCGGGTGGCCCGCGCCCTGGTCCACGCGACCCGGCTGGCCCCGCTCACCGCCCCGGCCGTCCCGGTCGTCCCGGCCGCTCCCGTGCGCTGAGGTCCCACCCGCCGGGGCTCCGCGTCCGGTCGGCCCAGTGCGGTGTCCCCCGTTGGGCTGGTTCCCGCCGGGGTGCGGTGCGACCTGCGCCGATGCGGGGCGCGCGGGAGAACGACAACGGTCACCACTGCAGCCTTTGGATCTTCCTCCGATCTGGGGTTCACTGCCGGTACGGGCAGCAGAGCGGAGGGACCCCGATGGCCGGACACGACCACGACCACGAGCACGGCGGGCACGGCGGCCACGCCGGGCACAGCCACGCGGTCTCGGCGGACGCGGACCGCAAGTGGCTGTGGAGCGCCCTGGTCCTGCTGGTGGTGTTCATGGCGGGCGAGGTGGTGGTCGGTTTCGCGGCCCGCTCGCTGGCGCTGATCTCGGACGCGGCGCACATGCTGACCGACGCCGCGTCGATCGCGCTGGCCCTGGTGGCGATGCGGCTGGCGGCGCGTCCGGCGCGCGGCGGCTACACGTACGGGTTGA
This sequence comes from Kitasatospora cineracea, assembly GCF_003751605.1. Taxonomy (NCBI): domain Bacteria; kingdom Bacillati; phylum Actinomycetota; class Actinomycetes; order Kitasatosporales; family Streptomycetaceae; genus Kitasatospora; species Kitasatospora cineracea. Next base: position 16,409 of record NZ_RJVJ01000005.1, on the reverse strand, counting down.
AGCGGGCCGAGATCCTCTCCGCGCAGGCGAACGGGGTGACGCTGCTGGTGCTGTCGGCCTGGCTGGGCTACGAGGCGGTGACCCGGCTGGTCTCGCCGCCCGCGGTGCAGGGCTCGCTGGTGCTGGTGACGGCGCTGGTGGGCGTGGTGGTGAACGTCGCGGCGACCTGGTGCCTGTCGAGGGCGAACCGGTCCTCGTTGAACGTGGAGGGCGCGTTCCAGCACGTGCTGACCGACCTGTACGCGTTCGTGGCGACGGCGGTGGCGGGCGCGGTGGTGCTGTTCACCGGCTTCGTCCGGGCCGACGCGATCGCCTCGCTGGTGGTGGTGGCGCTGATGCTGCGGGCCGGGACCGGGCTGGTCCGGGACTCCGCGCGGATCTTCCTGGAGGCCGCGCCGGCCGGCATCGACCCGGACGCGGTGGCGGACCGGCTGGTGGCCGTCCCGCAGGTGGAGGAGATCCACGACCTGCACATCTGGGAGATCACCTCCAACCAGCCCGCGCTGTCGGCGCACGTCCTGGTCACCCCGGGCGGCGACTGCCACGCGGTGCAGCACGAGCTGCAGCGCCGGCTGCGCGAGGAGTACCGGATCACCCACGCCACCCTCCAGGTCGACCACGTCGGCGAGGACGGCCCGGACGGGCTGCTGCAGATCTCCCCGAACAGCGCGGCCGCCGCGGCCTCGGCCGGGGAGCAGGCCCGCGACCACTGCGGGGACACCCACGGGCCGGTGCACCGCTCGGGCCCGCACCCGCACTGACGGCGCATCACCCCGGGGCTGTCGGCGGGATGCGGCATGATCGGGGGGTGACCGCACCGACCGCTCCGAGCGCCCCGACCGCGCCCCGCCTGATGCTGCTGGACACCGCCAGCCTCTACTTCCGCGCCTACTTCGGCGTCCCGGACTCGCTGCGCTCCCCGCAGGGCGAGCCGGTGAACGCGGTGCGCGGCCTGCTCGACTTCATCTCCCGCCTGGTCCACGACCACGGCCCGGACCAGTTGGTCGCCTGCACGGACGCCGACTGGCGCCCGCAGTGGCGGGTCGACCTGATCCCCACCTACAAGACCCACCGGGTCGCCGAGGCCGCGCAGGACGGCGAGGAGGAGGTCCCGGACACCCTGGCCCCGCAGGTCCCGGTGATCGAGCAGGTGCTGGACGCCCTGGGCATCGCCCGGGTCGGCGTCCCCGGCTACGAGGCCGACGACGTGATCGGCACCCTGGCCACCCGCGCCACCGGCCCGGTCCGGATCGTCACCGGCGACCGGGAGACTGCAGATTACCAACCCGCGCGCGTCCTGATCGTGACAGGCGACAGAGACCTCTTCCAGCTCGTCGACGACGCCCGCGGCGTCCAGGTCATCTACCCGATCAAGGGCGTCGGCAACGCCGAGGTCATCAACGAGGCCTTCCTGCGTGAGAAGTACGGCGTCACCGGCTCCGAGTACTCCGACATGGCGGCCCTGCGCGGCGACCCCAGCGACGGCCTCCCGGGGGTGAAGGGCATCGGTGAGAAGACCGCCGTGCAACTCATCCGCGAGTACGGCGACCTGGCCGGCATCCGTGCCGCCGCCGCCGACCCGCTCTCCAAGCTCACCCCGGCCCGCCGCAAGAACATCCTCGAAGGCGCCGCCTACCTCGACGTCGCCCCCACCGTCGTCCGCGTCGCCACCGACATCCCCCTCCCGGAGTTCGACCCCACCCTTCCCACCGAACCCCGCGACCCCATGGCCTTGGAAGACCTCTCCGCCCGCTGGGGCCTAGGCACCTCCCTCACCCGCCTCCTCGACACCCTCACAGCCACCTGCTAAGAACGGAGCCCGCGTCCGTCTCCGCGCGGGCTCCCCGGCACGTCCCGAGACTCGGTGCCCCTTCCATGCGACGGCTCCAATAGTCAGGCGCAACAGGTTCGAGCTGTGCTACGACTTCTGAACCGGCCTCCAAGTGCCATCTGGTCAGGCCCCCATTCCATGGCGCCTGACCTGCGCATATGCATCTCATGAGCTCTCGCTGTTACTCACCCTCCTCGCCCTCATGTGAAATGGCTGTGAAATGACGGCGGTGAAAGCTGACTGCGGATCAGCAAGGTGAAGCAGACCACGGGGGCTGCTTCACCACCCACGGAGCGTGACAGTCCTCGTGTGCGCTCACCGCATCCCGCCCAACGCAGTCACGGCGATCGCGACCCATCAGGTCTTTCGGCCACGGCTATCGCTGAGTGTCACACGGATCCTTCCTGGAGGTCCTCAAAGGCCCTGAGAGGTACAGCCGAGCTCGCAGCACCGCTTCCGAAGACGCAGAGCGCAGCAGGGAATCTGGCAAGGAGCTGCGGATTCTGAACGAGCCCGTCAGGCGTCAGAGCTCCAGTCGGTAACCGCGCTGCTGTTCATTGGCCTGCGAAGGTGAGCATCAGCGTGGCAGGGTGTCGCCCATGAATCCAGGTGCAGCGGCAAGTTACGGGGCGTTGTTCACGGCTACGGTGCGCCCGGCTCGGGCCGTCTACCTCATTGCAGAGGCGAGTGAGGAAGGATTCCGGCGCGCTGTACGAGAGGCTTGCACCCGGTGGGCCGGGGCGTGCGAGGTGATCGTTGAGGTCAGGTCCGACGGTTCTATCAGTGACGAGCACCGTCGAGTGGTCGAACTGGCCGAGCCCGAAGGAGCGGTGAACGTCAATGCCTCGGTCGAAGCGGCAACGACGGCAGCCGAATCGCTCGGGTTGGAACTCGTGTCTTCGATCGAACACATCGACCAGTTGGGGTGGACCGCCTTCTCCTGCAACCCTTCCGATCTGGGGCTGCCTTCAACAGTGGACGGCACCAACGGCCATGTGATCGCCTCGGCTGGCGGAAGCCTGTGGGAGGCGACCGCGGCAGGTGACTTGAGCCATGAAGTCGAGCAGGCGCTCCGCTGGGAAAGTCTTGTGGTGCGCCGGCCACGTTCACCTGACGAGATCGGCCGCGCGCAGCTGTGGCAGCACACTTTGCTGGACCGCACGGTGGCGTACTTCGGCGAGAACACGGCTACCAGGATCGCCAATGGCCCCACAGTGCTCTGGCTGACCGGCGATGACGGTGAGCTGGCGGACTGCCTGGCATTCTGGAACGTCCGGGCCCTGCGTCCGCTGCGCTTCGCAGCAGTTCCCATGTACTTGTTGCCAGCCACGCAGCTGAAGGACTGGGCGGGATTCCCGGAACAACTCGCCTCCCAGCTTCGACGCTTGGACGAGTTCTCGGTGGATGTCGTCATGACGAGCCGGAGCCTGGACTTCACCGTGCTGGACGAAGTCGCCGCCTACCTCGGCCTGCACAAGCCGACGGAGGATGGGCTCGTGCTGAAGCACGATCTCCCCCGAACCGAGAGCCTGCGCACCGCACCGTTCACCTACCTCAATCGCCGTGATGCGACCGTCTTCTCGTCCTTCACCCGGATATACGGCGAGCAGTGCTATGTAGATGTCCCAGTGGTCCAAGACAAGATCACCTTGCGTTTCACGAGTCCCGTTCCCTTCAGCTCTACGGTCAACGTGCTCATCGGCTTTGAGGGAGCTCCTTTCGCGGCTCTACCGAAGACCGACTCCGTGGCCCGGCTTGTCGACAGGAACGCCCGCTGGCGCAACGGCGCCATCGAGCTGGCGACCTTCGTGCGGCAGGAGTGCCGGTTGGAGCTGAACGTTCCGACCTTGGCCTCGGCAGGGGCAGCACTTCTCACCGAACGAACGGAACGGTACGAGGTGTCCGAGAAGGGCGCGGTGGGAGTCGGGCTCACGGACGATGCCGCCATGTCGGTACTGAGCGCCTCGGGGGTCCTGGAGAGCATCCAGAGACTCACGACGCCGCGTACCGAGCACATGGCGAAAGCCCTGCGAAGGCTCCTGCCGAACACGCAGGATGATCTGAGCGAGGCGGAGCGGGAGTTCGTGGAACGGTGGGGCAGTCGGAGCGAACGCGTCTTCAAGAGCTCGGCCAGTCTCGGATACGGAACGCACGCGGATGCTGCTGACCGGCTGGAGCGGCTGGCCGGCATCAGTTGGGTCGAACGCGGCCTGACCATCAAGTGCGCCGCGTGCGGGATCAGCAGTTTCCTCCCGCTCTCCCGTGTGCCGGAGCGAGGGCCAGGCACCTGCCCTGGATGTGACACCCTCGGCGGCTACGTTGGCTCCACTCAAGGCCCCACGCTGTTCTACCGACTTGACTCCCGCATCGACCGGGCTAGCGACCAGGGGGTACTACCCCATCTGCTGACGATCGCGGCTCTGAGCCGGAGGTTCGAGCGCAGCTGGTTCCTGCCTGGCCTCGATCTGTGGTTTCCCGGGCAGCCAAAGAAATCGGAGGCCGATCTGTTCGGCATCGCGGACGGCAAGGTCATCACAGGCGAGGTCAAAGCGTCCGGCGCTTCGTTCACCGAACCTGGCCAGATCGAGAAGGACCTCAACATCGCCGCCGGACTCAACGCTGACATCTACGTCATGGCAGCGATCACGCCCATCCCCAATGACGCCCAAACGCTGGCCGAAGCCCGTTCCAAGGAGAGAGGGATCGAAATCATGATCATGGGGCCAGCCGAACTATGCATGTAAGACCGTCCGCCTCTGCTGCAGCCAAGCGTGCCGGGTCCACCCAGCAACATGGCAGGCCGACGCTGACGACATCCTCCCCCGCTGACCTGACTGACACCGACTTCGGAGAACCCCGAGGGGGTTGGCTAGGAGCCAGGATCAGCCGGGGGACTCTCCGATGTAGGCGGTCCGCATTCGGATCTGCTTGATCGTTTTCATGGCTCCGGGCACTGGAACTGCCTGGGTGGAGATGACCTGGGCGCCTGTCTCCTCGGCAGCCTTTGCGATGTCCCGTAGGACGCCGTGAACAACCTCGTTGGCGATGCCCTGCTGGAACGGGTTATCGAGCATCAGCAGCCCGGGGTACGGGCAGTCGCCGTCCATGTCCTTGGCGAGGAAGAGCAGAGCTCTGCTGTAGGCGAGGAAGAAGAGCACCGTTGCTTCTGCCCCGAGGGCTTGGTGCCAGGGCCGAGTGCCCACGTAGAAGGTCAAGTCGTCGGCGCTGATCGCCACGTTGCCGTCCACCCACACGTCGGCGCGGTGACGGTCGAGGAACTCGTTCATCCTCTCGGCGAACAGTGCGCAGCGATCGAGCGGCGTCTTGCCGGGGCGGGGTGCGTCATCAGCCTGACGCTGGTGGTGCTCAAGGCGTCGGGCTGCCGCCGCAGTCGCTTCGGTGGCGGCGGCCTTGCGGGCGATCATCTCGTCCACGGCGGGCAGCGCCGTGAGCTTCTGCTGTAGTCGGGCGATTCGGGCCGCCATCTCTTCGAGTGTCGTCATGAAGGGTGCGAGACGGGCGGCCCGCTCGGTGTTCAGCCGTGCTGCGAGTTCGTGGCGACGGTCCTGGGCCTGCTGACGATCCGTCTTGGCTTGTCCGAGGTCCCGGCGGGTGCGGGTGATGGCCTCTTCGAGGTCTTCGTCCTCGGCGGTCAGTGACCGCTGTTCCAGTTCCCCGCGGCGCCGGCGCTGGTCGTGGGTCACGGGCTGCGTGCAGACGTAGCACGTTCCCTCCGGGTGGTCCCGGTGAATATCGATCTTCTGTTCGCAAGCGGGGCAGAGCCGTACCGGTAGGCTGCCGAAGACGTCCACCGAGGCGATCAGCCGGTCCATGCGGGAGATCTCGGCCTTAACGGTGTTCTGGGACTGGACGTGAGCCGCGAGAACCTGTTCGAGGTCGGCGATCCTCTCGGCTGCCTGGACGAGTTCCTGGGTCGCCCGCTCGTACTGGCTGGCGAGCGTGGCGTCGTAGCCCGGTGTCGTGCCCTCGGGACGGCCGGGGACCAGGAGGAGTTCGATCTCGCCGGTGAGCCGGCGACGCTCCTCGTGGACGAAGTCGAGTTCGGCTCTGAGGTCGGCCCGGACGGAGTCGACCTGGCGCTGGGTCCTGGCGATGGGAATCTGCAGGTTCTCACACACCGCAGCGACGGCCCGGTCCGTGCTGTCGTGAACTTCCCTCTCAGCCGCTTGTGCTTGGAGGAGGTTGCGCTCTGCTGCCGCGAGGGCGAAGTCGTTGTTGTCGTAGCGCGTGGGGGCGAACCCGAGGAGGTAGCTGATCACTGCTCGCCGGAGGTACTCCTGCTCCTTATCCGCGAACTGGATCCAGGAGTCCTCGTTGCGGTGGATGTGGCGCAGCACGCTACGGAAGCTGAGGGGTACGAGCTCGGTGGCGGTCGCGGCACGGATGCCCTTGGGAACGTTGATCCTGGGCCAGCCGAGTACGTGCAGGATCCGGTCGGAGAACTCGGCAACGGGAAATTCGTTGCCGTTCACCGTGACCTTGCCCCGGTGTCCGTACTGCAGGTTCCGGCGGATCTCGGTCGGATTCCCGTTGATGGTCAGCTCGGTGATGATCTCGACGTACTCGTCGGCGACCGCCGCCTTCAGGGCGTCGGCGGGGCTGTCTGAGTTGCCGAGGCAGTAGTCGATGGCCCTGAGCGTGGTGGTCTTCGAGCTGTTCCTGACGCCCTGGATGATGTTCAGGCCGGCCGTGTTGAAGTCATACCTGTCGATCTCGCCCGATGTGTGAACCAGGGTGACGGCGTTGACCCGGAGCCCGGGTCGGGAGAGTGCCGTGGGCTCGGTCATGGCCTGATCTCCTGGTGGTAGGCGAGTTCTGCGACCTCAGCGGGGAAGAGCCGGTAGACGAGGTCCTTCAAGTCGGTGCCGGACCAGTCGGCGAGGTTGCCACGCATGGCGTGGCAACGCATGACTATGGGGCGGAACTCGTCCATCGCCGCCAAGGTGGTGGCGGCCTGCTTCCCCTTGGCCGTCAGGCGGACCCGTTCCGGTTTGTGGCTCGTGGTGACGGTGATGAGTTCGCGGGCTGCGAGGAACGCCAGAAACTGCCGGTAGCGGGGATCCCAGGGGCCGAAGCGGTAACGGATCATCGGCGCCTCGACCTCCTCCGGCATGAACGCGCGGAAAGCCGTTTCGTGGTGGACCTCGTCCGCGAGAGCCCGGTGCGCGCGTTCGAGGAAGATGGGGTAGCGGAGGAAGAAGTCGAGCTTGGCGAGCTTGGTGCGACCGGCGATGTGCGGTCCGGGCTGGCTACCGCATTCGGCGAGCAGGAGGAGTAGCCGGGAGGCGTGGAAGTCGGGCGAGTCGTCCGGGTCCCAGGGCCGGTGGAGCGGCGGGATGGCGCTCCTGCCGATGCTAGGAGGCATCGGCGTACCGGTTCTGGCAGCGGGCGGTGATGTCCGCGAGGACCGCGTGTGCTCGGGCAAGGGTCACCGCCCCGCTGCTCACCGCCGGAAGGTTCTCGACCCGGGAGAGCGTCTCGAAGTACGCTTCCGATCCTGCCTGGATCCGTCCGGCCCGGCGCTCGGCCATAACCCGGGTGCAGACCGCGAACACTTCGTCAGCGAAGACATCCATCTGCTCACTCACTGGACCGACACTGGCCCGCTGAGCTCTGCGGTACCTGAAGACCTTCTCCTTTTGGGCCTCTGCCTCCTCGGCCGACACCCCAGCGACCGCGAGCTTGTCCGCGAGTTTCGTCAACGGGGCGGTAGTGCCGTCCTGCCGTCGGCCCGTGGACTGCGTGATGGCCAGCAGGATCATGTCGCGGAAATCCATGGCCGACACGGCACGCGGCTGCGGAGCCATCGCGTCGCGGGCGATGCGCACCAGAAGCCGCACCATGATGTCCTCGACCTCGGTGCTCAGCGGTGCCTGTCCGAGGTGGCTGCCCACGATGGGGCTGAGCCTCCGTATCGCACGGTCTTCCACCTCATCGATGGTCCTGCCCGCGACCAAAACCTCAAGGCGGTCAACGCACCAGCCGATGTCGCGCTCATTCGGCAGGACGACGCCACGGAGCCGCTTGACGATGTTTTCTCGGGTCTCCGGCGGGATAGGACCCCGGGGCTTGCCGCGCTCGGTGACGAACACGTGGAAGTCGGCATGCGGGCTCTCGTTGACGATGAAGGTGAAGCGGGCGTTGTCAGAGAGGGGTTTACCGAGGAACAGCTTTCCCAAGTAGCTGCTTTCGGGGTTCTTCTTCAACCGAGGCAGGCACACACCGGCGACGCTGTGGCGCTTGCCAGCTTCTTCGATGGTCTTCACCTGGCGGTAGACCGGCGCGTCTCCGTCGACGCAGACGATGTCTTCCAGGTCTTCCCAGGAGACTTGCGTCCACATGCCTTCATGCATGTCGAGGCAGTCGAGGAGGGTAACCGCGTCCTGGTACGCGAAGCCGCGCCGGCTTCGGCGCCCGCCGTCAGCTGGCGCCGAAGACACTCGTACTCCGCCCTGCTGCAGGAGGCCACGTCGAGACAGCCATTGGCTGCGTTGGCCGACGGCGCACCAACACCACCCCTTAGATGATCCGTTGAGGATCGGCCAAGTAGACCATCGGGCGACAGAACGTGGCAACGGTTATGACGGGTACCCATTGCCGATCCTTCACAAGCGCCTGCCTCCTCATGCACAGGTCAGTCTGGCTCTGAGGAGCGACCACCGGTTCTGTCGCTGGAGGGTCTTGGGCTTGATCTGCTATGACGAACACCCCCAATCCATGGGCTTCGACCCCGGAGGGATGATGTCCATGATGGAGAGTACGGGGAAGACGCCACACCCTCGCCTCTCGTTCGCTCCAGAGTTCAAGACCGGGATCGTCGAGCTGTGCCAACGAGGTGGCCACTCGGTCGGTCAAGTCTGCAAGAAGATGTTCGTTGACAAACTCTTGCGGAGATTCATCTCAAGGCGCACCGCTTTCTGCTCCACTTGCTTGACACCGACTCCACGCTGATGTCCTCGGCAGCGGAGCAGATCGTCCACAATTGAAGCCCTGACCGGCAGACGTCGGGCGTCAGCACAAAATGTCGTGGATCGCGTCGAAGGCGTTCGGGTTGACGCCGCACCAGGCCCAGGTGCCATGGTCTGCAGATTTACGAGTCAGTCCCTCACGGCCGCAGGAAGCAGCCCCGCAGCAAAGTGGCAGGGTGCACGCCCCAATAACCGGTTTCACTCCGAAAAAATTTTTTACTTTGAAGCTTCGTGTCGAATTTGAACCAATGACCCCAGCTTTACAAGTTTTCGGCAGGCAAGCCCCTGACCTGCACAGATGCGACTGACAGGCCATCTGACCTGCGAAAGTCGCTCTCGGTAACTCTCCTGACCTCCCACCGTCTCTCGCCCTCATGTGTGCCGATTCCGTGCCGCGACGTGGTCCCCGGTCACTGCCGCTCCCCTGCCGCGCCGTCCGTCGGCGACCTGCGCACGTGCCGCAGAACCAGTGCCCCACCGTGGACACTGGGCGAGGCTGGACTCCACCGCACGCCCATGAAGATCACCTTTTCACCGCCCAACCGATTACGGACTGCAACCAGAGGAGTAGAAGTGGACGTACACAACGTGATCACTGGAGGCGTCTTCGGCTCTCCCGTGATCCAAGTGGGTGTCGTTTCGGAAAATAAGAGCACTGCGGGCAAGCATTTCCCGGAGAGCAGCCATCGACAGTTTCCGGAGGACGTCGCCTCGGCTCTCGCCACCGATGGCGAAGCGGTGAGGCTCAGCCGTGGCGAGTACGCCGCTGTAATCGCCGTACTGCAGCACTTCAGCACGGCCAGCTCGCCGGAAGGCGAAACGGTTCAGCTGCTGGCCAGCCGCTTGGAAGGACGCTGAGCAACTGGGGCGCGGCGAGCAGGCGCTCGCCGCGCCCCCAGTTCGAGAAGCAGCTTGGCGGCGGTCCGGCTACTGGGATCGCGGCCGGCGGGGGCGGGCGAAAGGAATCGCAGACCATCCCTGCTCCAGGACCGCGTTGTGCTCCAGGAAGTCGTACCGGGAGAACATCTGGCGCAGGTACGCGACGTTGGCGTCGATGGCGGCGTGCAGCATCTCGGCCAGGCTGGCGCCGGTGATGGTGACCGCCTGCTCCAGTTCGGTGATGGAGGCGAAGATCACCGGGATCTCCGGCGCGGGGGCCAGGGTCGCCCGCTGTGCGGGAGTGTTGATCTGGTGGAACTGCTCGGCCACCAGCACCATCGCGATCATCGGGCGGTCGTTCGGGATCTCCGCGAGTTCCGGGTGGTTGCCGGAGCGAATGAAGTCGACCGACCTGTTGATCTACTCAAGGACGCGTTCGAAGTGTTTGGCCAGCTTGGTGGGGAAGTCCTCTCCGCCGAGGCGGAGCTTTTCGCTGGGGCGGGTGGACTTCACTTCGACCAGCAGGACCAGGTCGGGGAAGACGACGAAGAAATCGATGGTCTTCTTGGACTGGTTCTTGGACAGCTTGACCACGATCTCGGGGTGGACCTCGGCGTCCGGGATCAGGGCGAGTTGGCGGCCGACGTAGCGCTCGAAGAGCCGGCCGACGTCACGGGTGAACGCCTTGCCCCACTCCGAGTTGTTGTCGCCCCCGGTGTAGTAGAGGCCGAGCGGGGTGGCCTTGCCCAGCACCGCGGCCGGCACCGGCACGACGTAGCCGCCCGGGATGCCGCCGACCAGCGGGCGGGACCGGAGCGGGTTGCGGGTGTAGCGGCGCAGCAGGGGGTCGCTGTTGGTCGGGAAGGCCGCGCGGAGCTTGGTCTTGGTCGTGACGAAGTGCCGGTTCAGCACGGCCTTCGCCTGGGCTGGGGTGCGGAGTCCGTCGAACTGGTCGTACTCCTCGACGGGGTACCGGTCCAGGGTGAACCGGCCGCGGCGGCGCAGGTTCGGGTCGTTGGTGGCGCAGGCCCAGACGAGGTTCGCGATGCCGATGTAGTCCGCCAGGGAGCAGCCGAGCAGTTTGTGGTCCCAGCCGGGGAGGACGACCTCCAGGGGGTCGTCCGAGTCGTCCGGGTAGGGGGTCTGCTCCAGCAGGGCGATGGAGCGGCTGAGCTGCGAGTAGTCGTCCTCCTGCCAGGGGCCTTGGAGGTGGAGGGTCCGCTGGAGGTAGTCGTTCCAGCGCTCCATGCCTTCCGGGGCGCGGGTGACCGGGTCGTCCAGGGCCAGGTAGAGGTCGAGGATCTGCCGGAGGTCCGGGCTGGTGGCGTGGGGGCGGCCGTCCCGGCCCAGGGCCAGGGAGACCAAGGCCGCGTCGAGCAGGGCCCACGGCGTGTACAGGCCGAGACCGCGGTCGGTCAGGTCGCGAACGGCTGGGAGTTCGGCGCTGGTTGCCGCGATCAGCTGCGTCAGCGAGTTCGGGTCGTACCGCAGGACCCGTTCGAAGTACTCGGCCTCGGAGACGGGGTAGGGGGAGAGGATTCGCCGCATATCTGTGGATTGTCCGCCTCCACGGGGCGGTGCGCATCGGGTTTTCACTTCACGGGCCGGGGCCAGGTGGGCTGTTGGGAAACCTGTGATTGCTCCGGCTGCCCCGCACTACGATTCGCGGATGAACGAGATGGCGCCGACCGGACGGCGCACCCTGCACCAACGTGGGCTGCTGCGTCGTGCGCTGTTGGACACCTCTGTCCTGACCACCGACATCATCGCGGCCACCCGGCGGCCGAGCCCGTCTTCGTTCGTCGCCGGAGCGCGGGCCGGAACAGTGCGCTGCCTGGTGCCGGTGCACGTGTCGGAGGAGGTCCCGCGGGTGCTGGCCGACCGGCACCGCGAGGGCGGCCGGTTCGACCTGGAGCGGGCGCTGGAACTGTGGCGGTCCCGGTACGCGCCCGTCCTGTACATCGTGGATACCGCCGGCCTGCCGATGACCGCGCAGGGCAGGGTTCTCGCGGGCCGGGACGCCTCCGACGTACCGATGCTGCTGCTGGCTTCGGTGATCGCCCCGGTGGTCATCATCGGCACCGACGCGGACCTGGTCGACAGCGGACTGGCGAGCGCCAACTGGGTCGCGCTGCGCAAGGCCCTGGGCGACGTGGGGGTGACGGAGGGGCAGATGGCCGACATCGAGCGCTTGACCGACACCCTGGTGGGCGGCTTGGCCCGGGGGATCGCGGGAGGAGTCGACCGCGGGTTGACCCAGATCGTCAAGCCGACGCCGAAGCAGTGGGCGGCGATCGCGGCGGTGGGTGCCGGGACGGCCGGAGCCCTGTACTGGTGGAACAGGAAGCGCCCGCGCACCTCCTCCCAGCGGTCGCCGGTGCTGTCCGTGCTGATCTCCCGCTTCTCCACGCAGATGACGGAGCTCTCCGAGCGACATGCCCGGGGTGAAGACCTTTGGAGTCAGGCGGAGTTGGGGACGCCCGGCAATTCACTGCTGCACCAGGTGGCCCGTACGCTGGTCGGCTCCCGTACCCCGCTGACCCGCACGGCGCTCGTGAAGCGGCTGGGCGAGGGCATCCCCGGCACCGGGCACACCGAACGGATGGCCGCTGTTCGGGAGGTGCTGAACAGTTACCCGATGTTCGTGGACACCACGGGCCAAGGACACTGGCAGGTCGGTCGACTCGGTGGCGGGTAAACGGGAAATTGCTTGGCAGATCCACCTTCGAGAGAGCTCGATGCCACTGCCGAGCAGTGGCATCACATCGTCCACAGCCCGTGAATAACACCGAGGTTGAGCAAGCTCCACCCGCCGGCGACATGGGACGCCAACGGATTCGGGGCCGTACCCGGTCCGGACGGACCTGCTGCGAGCACCGTTGGAGTCGCTGCTCGGCAGGGCGCTGTCGACGGCGAGCCGGCAAGGGCCTGCTGGTCGGTCGCTGTCCGCAGTGCCCGCCGAGGTGTTAGGCGGGCTGTCGGCCTTCCAGGTGAGCTGGGAGCACCGATCTCCGGATTCGCCGGACGCGCGGGGTGCGAACTGGTAGGTGTGTGAGGTCTTTAGCCGGTTGGGTGCTTTCGCCTGTCGTGGGGGTGGGTTCGTGGCTCGGGTGGTGTGTGTGCACGGGATGGGGCAGCAGGTTCAGGGGGAGGACCGGCTGCGGTCCGTGTGGTTTCCGGCGCTGAGTGACGGGCTGCGCCGGGCCGAGGCCGACGGCCTGTTGTCGGAGTCGGATGTGGCGATGGGGTTCTACGGGGACCTGTTCCGGCCGGCCGGACAACTGCTCGCGGCGGGTGATCCGCCCTACACGGCCGGGGACGTCGAAGTCGGCTTCGAGCAGGAGCTCCTGGCCGCCTGGTGGCAGGCAGCGGCCGAGACGGACCCCGCGGTGGTGGCGCCGGACGCCGACGAAACTCTGGTGGCGATTCCCCGAACGGTGCAGGCTGCCCTGCGGGCCCTCTCCGGTTCGAAGTTCTTCGCGAATCTGGCACTGCGGGCTGTGGTCGCGGACCTGAAGCAGGTACGCGCGTACCTGACGGACCAACAGACGCGCGAGCAGGCTCGGGAGCGGGTGATGGCGCAGATCAGCCCCGACACACGGGTGGTCGTGGCGCACTCGCTGGGATCGGTGGTGGCCTACGAGGCGCTGTGCGCGCTGCCGGGGCACGGGGTGCGGGCGCTGGTGACGATCGGCTCGCCGCTGGGCATCCCGAACCTGGTCGTGCACCGCTTGCAGCCCACCCCGGAGCAGGACGGCAAGGCCGTACGCGGAGCGTGGCCGGGCGGCGAGCAGTTGGTGTGGACGAACCTGGCTGCGACCGGTGACGTGGTGGCGCTGGTGAAGGACCTGCGCCCGGTCTTCGGGGAGCAGTTGCGCTCGGCGGTGCTGTCCAACGGAACGCACGCGCACGACGCGACCTCCTACCTGACCGACGCGTTGTGCGGGAAGGCGATCGCCGAGGGCCTGGCGTGAGCGGTGCGGGTGACGGAGGGCCGCGGCGATACCTGATCGCCGCGGCGGTGGCCGGCTACCCGAAAAACCGGGAGTGGGATCGGCCGGGCCTGGCCCAGGCCCGTGAACAGGTGGTCGAGCTGTTCACCACGACGCTCGGCTACCAACTCCACGACCCGCTGCCGCTCAGCCCGACCAAGCAGCAGCTGACCGACGCCCTGCGCGCGTTCTGCGCCTCCCCGGAGCGCCGGGAGGACGACCTGCTGGCGCTCTACCTGTCCTGCCACGGCGAGATCCTCGGCGACGGCGAGGAGCATGTCCTGCTCACCGCCGACACCGACCCCGAGGACCTCGCCTACACTGCGCTGCCCACTGCGGAGCTGACCCGGGTGCTGCTGCGCGGCACCCGAGTCCGGCGGGTGTTGCTGATGCTGGACGCCTGCTACGTGGGCCAGGGCGGCAATGAGATGGTCGCCGCCGCGCTGGAGCGCGTGGGCGCGCTGTGGGGCAAGGGCACCGGGTCGGGGCTGGTGGTGGTCTCCTCCGCGCAGCCGCACCAGCCGGCCCTGGCCGGGGCGTTCCCGCAGTTGCTGCAGGACGCGGTCGCCAGCCTGCCGGTGGCCGGGCACGGCCCGCAGGCACTGTCGGTGAACGCGCTCATCCAGCACATGAACGACTCCAAGGACCGCCCCGGCCACCAGCGCATCGGCCTGACCATGGTCGGGTTGGACGGCGAGGTACCGCCGTTCTTCCCCAACCCCCGCCACGACGTACGTCTGACCGAAGTCGACCTCGCCCTGCAACAGGCCGCCGCCTTCAACGAACAGGACCAGCGCCGGGAGACCGAACTCGTCTCCCGCCTGCTGGTGCGCGCCATGGGCTACCACCAACCCGCCGACGAAGACGTAGACCCCGCGTGGTGGTTCAGCGGACGCCACACCGCCCTCCACGACCTAGCTGTCTGGCTCAACCACCCCGCCGCCCAAGACGACGCGGCCTGCCGGGTCGTCACCGCAGCCCCCGGCTCCGGGAAGACGGCCGTTCTCGGACTGATCGCGGCTCTCTCCCACCCCGAACGCCACCGCACCGTCCCCACCCACACCCTCGGCCTGCCCGCCGACCTGATCCAACCGGGGACTCTCGACGCCGCTGTCTACGCCCAGCGCCTGAGCGATGCCGACGTCTTGGACGCCCTGAACGCCGCCGCCCGCACCCGCGCCACCAGCGTCGGCGAACTCCTCGAAGCCCTCACCCACCGCCCCCGACCGCTGACCGTCCTCATCGACGCCCTCGACGAAGCCGCCACCCCCGACACCCTCACCGCCGGCCTCCTGCGCCCCCTCATCGAACACTCCCAGGGCCGCATCCGCCTGCTGCTCGGCACCCGCCCCTACCTCCTACCCCGCCTCGGCACCACCCCCGAACAGGAAATCGACCTCGACCACGACCGCTACGCCGACACCCAGGCGATCACGGCCTACGCCATCCGCACCCTCCTAGAGGCCCACCGCCGCTCCCCCTACCGCCGCCGCCCTTCTATGCTCCGGCCCGTCGCCGAGGCCGTCGCCGAAGCAGCAGGCCGCTCCTTCCTCGTCGCCCGCATCACCGCCGCCACCCTCGCCGCCACCCCCACCATCCCTGACCCCACCGACCGTGCCTGGCGCGCCACCCTGCCCCGCCACGCCGGCGACGCCATGCACCGCGACCTCCATCGGCGCCTCGGCGACCAAGCCCAACGCGCCATCGACCTCCTGCGCCCCCTCGCCTACACCCAAGGCCAGGGCCTGCCCTGGGAGGACATCTGGGCACCCCTCGCCACCGAAACCTCCGGCCGGCCCTACACCGACAACGACATCCTGTGGCTGCGCCACCAGGCCGGTTCTTACATCGTGGAGGCCACCGAGAACGGCCGTTCCGCCTACCGGCTCTACCACGAAGCAATGGCCGAGTACCTGCGCCAGGACACCGACCCCCGAGACATCCACGCCGCCTACACGAACGTCCTGACCGACCGTGTCCCCTACCGGGCCGACGCCACCCGCGACTGGTCTCGCGCACACCCCTACGCCCTCGCGCACCTCGCCCACCACGCCACCCAGGCCGGGCTCCTCGACCAGGTTCTCACCGACACCGAATACCTCGTCCACGCCGAACCCCGCAGCCTCACCCCCCACCTCCACCACGCCGACAACCCCGAGGCCCGCCTAAACGCCGCCGTCTACCGCACCGGCCTCCACCTCCACCATGAAGGTGCGCCGTCTGTCCGACGGCAAGTGCTCGCCCTGGACGCCGCCCGCGCCGGCGCCACCGACCTCCACCGCGACCTCACCCACCGCATCCCAGTGGGAACCTGGACACCCCGTTGGGCCACCGGCAGCGCCTTCAGCCCCGCCCTCCGCCACACCTTCACCGGCCACAACAGCAGCGTGACCGCGGTGGCGTGCACCGAACTCGACGGCCGCACCCTCGCCGTCACCCGGCAGCCGGGACGGGACAGTGCGGGTATGGGACCTGGCCACCGGCCGGCCCGTCGGCGAACCCCTCACCAACCACACCGGCAGTGTGTCGGCGTTGGCGTGCACCGAACTCGACGGCCACACCGTCACCGTCACCGTCGACGCGGCCGGCACCGTGCGAGTATGGGACCTGGCCACCGTCGGCCCATCGGCGAACCCTCACCGGCCACACCGACGAGGTGTCGGCGGTGGCGTGCACCGAACTCGACGGGCCGCACCGTCGCCGTCACAACCGGCACGG
>NZ_RJVJ01000004.1 GCF_003751605.1 Kitasatospora cineracea | reverse complement strand
CCAACCGCGCCTACCTGCGCAGGCGTGGGATCACCGCGGTGATCCCGGAGAAGGCGGACCAGGCGGCGAACCGGAAACGGAAGGGCTCCGCGGGCGGGCGGCCGGTCACCTTCGATCCCGACCGCTACAAGCGGCGCAACCACGTCGAACGGTGCTTCCAGAAGATCAAGACCTGGCGCGGCCTGGCCACCCGGTACGACAAGAGCCCGGAGAGCTACACGGCAGGCCTGCACCTCCGCGGATCGATCATGTGGCTAAAACTCCTGACTCCAGCCACATGATCCGAACCTCAAACAGCTCCTAGGAACCTGCACCACACCAACCCCAGACCAATCCTCACCCACTGACAGCCACAACCACCCACCCGACCAACAACACCCCCAGAGACACCACCCACCAACACCACCACAGACCCGCACCTGCACTGCAGTCCGGTTCATCGGGGAGCAATTGGCCCCGTAGAAGGCCTTCCTGACTACGAGTCAGGAGGTCGTACCGTTTCTTGGCCCTCACGGTCTGTGCTGGGCGCGCGTTAGCCGGGCTGCCAGGTCCGGTGAGGGCTCTATGTTATGCCGCGGTTGGGAAGCCCCCGAATGGTCAGAGCGTGCAGGCTCTGACCGAGGGCTCCCGAGCGATACCGTCCGTCTACCAACAGGAGTATCGGCTATGCAGGTTACCGAACCCGCTGAGGGGAGCCGCCAGCCCCTGTGGCGGCGCCATGCACGTACCCTGGGCCTCCGCGCCCTTCTGGGCGCCGCTTACGCTGCAGGCGGCCTCCCGCTGTCCCTGCTTGGGCATTGGCTGCTGAGCCGTTGAGCGAAAGGCCGGCCGCTACCCGGCCGTGGCGGTCGGCCCTCTTTCGTGAAGGTGTCCACCCGTCAGGTTCTCGCGGTACGGCGTCAAGGTCGGCATCTCGCTGAACGGCGACCGAGCCGCCAACGACCGGCACCGCCGCCTCGCCGCCGACGGCTACTACCGCAGCTCGCCTTCCGCCTCACACCCGACGGAGACTCGACGCGCTCGCCTTCGGGAAGTTCATGGCCTGTCGCTCCGAGGGCCTCGGCCCTTTGGCGCACCGTGCATCACAGTGGACAGCCGCAATGACGGCGGTGAAGGCCGAGGGGCAAGCGCAGCGACCGCCGGCCTCAGCACGCTCGGCCCCGAGTGGCGATCTACCAAACCGAATTGCCCCGATGATCAAGCGCTGGTGCTGCTTGGCGGAAGGGTCCGGGGAGACTTCCCCGGACCCTTCGCGTTGGAGCGTTCCTCGCTCAGCCGACAGCGCGCAGCCGGGAGCGGCCGGCCTTGGGTGGGGTTGTCCGGTAGTCGGGGATCAGGATGGGCGGCACACCTTCCCGGGCGGCCCGGGCCATCGCTGCTTGCATCTCCAGTTCGGAGTTGTAGCCGGCGATGGCCGGGTGGAGTCGGTAGCGGTAGCCCTTGCGGAGGACGAGGCCCCGCTCCACCAGGAGGGTCATGCCACGGCTCACGACGGAGGGGAGGATCTGCAGTTCCTCGGCGATGTCCTGCTGCGTGATCGGGACGGCCCCGCCGGGATCCTGCCGCTCCACCATGACGGACAGGACGTTGGTGGCGGTCGGGGTGAGTTCCAAGCGCCGTAGGAGTCCGAACAGGTCGGTGACCATCAGCATGTCGGCGGCTCCTTCGCCTCGTCCTGGACTGCCACCAGTCCGATGATGTCAGGAAAGCCGTTCTCCAGGGCGAGCGCTCGGAGTTCCGCCAGGAATCTCTGCTGCTCGTCGCCGTTGCCCTTGTAGGCGATGAGGGGGTTGAGCTGCCAGAGGCCACGGCCGACGCTGCGAATGTAGTTCCGGGCTGCAAGGTGCTTGAGCGCCGGGCTGACGTTGGAACGGCTGGTGCCGATCTCGTCGGCGATCTCGCGCTGGATGGCGTTCGCAACGCCTCGCTCGGCCCGGCCGACGATGTTCGACAGCACTGCGCACTGGAGCTTCGTCATCTCGCCCGACATCAGCGCCTTGGGCAGGACGTAGCGCGCGAAGTAGCGGCTCAGGAGTGCGTAGCCGTCAGCTCCGAGGACCTCGTGAGGTGCGCGTCGGTAGAAGCGGGTACGTGCTTCGTAGACGGCGCCGGGGAGTTGGCCCGCGTAGCTGTGGATGATCTCGGCGGCAAGGTCACGTTGGTTCTGTGCTCCTGCCGGTCGAAGCTCAGCCTGACGGGTCTGCCGTGAGCCCTGACCGGTTGGTTCGCCCTGTGCTCGTACCAAAACCGTGACCGCCTCTCGTGTCAGCGCAACGCTACATGTTCTTCGCAGCAGTGCGAAGCATTCTGCGCTTGGTTGCGAAACACCGGTCACGGAGCGCTTACGGCCGCTCTGACTGCGGGGGGCGCGCTCCGGGCAGCCCGATCGGGCTGCCGTGGTTGCTTCCGAGCTCACGGAACGCAATGTTTCGCAATTCTGCGAAACATTTGCCCCGAATGTCGGCCCCCAGTGACACTCGGCCTGCCCTAGTGTCGTGCCAGCTATACCTTTGATTTTCCAAGTTCCCAGGTCAGGGCGCGGTTTGGCCGTGGGCCCTCTTATATAAAAAGGGCCGTCGTGCCGCTTCCGCTGCCCGGGCCGGGGTCGGTCCGGATCTGCGGGTGTCCGGGAGTCGGGGTTACTGCGTGAGTCACGGGATTCCGGCTGCCGCCGGAACCGGGCCCTGGGGGCCCTTCCCGTGCCTTGCTGACGGGGGCCCGCCCCTGTTGTCGGTGGCGGGGTGCGGCGGCGGTTGTCGGGCTGGTGAGGGGCTGAGGGGTGGGGCGGCATGATGGGGTCGTGGATTTCGAGCTGTACCGGGGTGAGTTGGTGGCGTTCTGCTACCGGATGGTGGGGTCGGTGCACGAGGCCGAGGATCTGGTGCAGGAGACGTTGTTGCGGGCTTGGAAGGCCCGTGATCGCTACGATCCGGCGCGGGCGGGTGTGCGGACCTGGTTGTACCGGATTGCGACCAATGTGTGTCTGACGGCGTTGGAGGGGAGGGGGCGGCGGCCGTTGCCTTCGGGGCTGGGGGTGCCCAGTGGGGATCCTGGGGCGCCGTTGCGGCCGGCGTTGGATGTGCCCTGGCTGGAGCCGTTTCCCGATGCCCGGTTCGATGTGGAGGTCAGGGGCGATCTGCGGCTCGCGTGGGTGGCGGCGGTGCAGGTGCTGCCGGCGCGGCAGCGGGCGGTGCTGGTGCTGCGTGAGGTGCTGGCGTTCACCGCTGCCGAGGTGGCCGAGCAGTTGGGGACCACGGTCGCGGCGGTGAACAGTGCGCTGCAGCGGGCCCGGGCCGCCCTCGCCGGGGTCGGGGCGGGCGGTGCCGGTGCGGTGGTGGAGCCGGACGACCCGGAGGTGCGGGCGGTCGTCCAGCGGTACGTGCGGGCGTTCGAGGCGGCGGACGTGCCTGCGCTGGTGCGGTTGCTGACCGACGACGCGGTGCTGGAGATGCCGCCGGTGCCGTTGTGGTACCGGGGCAGCCGGGACTACGGCCGGTTCCTCGAGCGGGTGTTCCGGATGCGTGGCACGGGCTGGGGCATGCGGGAGCTCACGGCGGGCGGGCAGCCCGCGCTCGCCGCGTACGTACCGGAGCCCGGGGGCGGGCACCGGCTGCACACCCTGCAGGTGCTCACCGTCGACGGCGGGCGGATCGCGCGCAACGTCGTGTTCGCCGATCCGTGGGTCTTCGACGCCTTCGGGCTGCCGGGGGAGATTCCCGCGGGCGGGTTCCGCCGGGAGCGATGAGTCGGGGCGGTGCGGCCGGTACGTACTGGTGAGCACCGAATCGAAGGGATCCTCATCGTGAGCGTCATCGTCATCGAGTTCACCACCCTGGACGGGGTCGTGTCCGACCCGGACGGGTCCGCCGGCACGCCGTGGGGCGGCTGGGCGTTCCGGCACGGCCCGGAGGCGGTCGCCGGGGACAAGTTCCGGCTCGGCCGGACGCTGGACGAGGGGGTGCTGCTGCTCGGGCGCACCACCTGGCAGCTGTTCGCGGGGCTGTGGCCGGGCCGGGACGACCCGTTCGCCGCGCGGATGAACGCCGTCCCGAAGCTGGTCGCCTCCCGCACCCTGAGCCGCGCCGACACGTCGGGGTGGGCGAACTCCCGGCTGCTGGAGGGCGACCTGGTCGACGCCGTCGGGCGTGAGCGGCGGGACGTGGTCGTCACCGGGAGCCTGAGCGTGGTGGACCGGCTCAGGGCCGCGGACCTGGTCGACGAGTACCGGCTGCTGACCTTCCCCATCGTCCTCGGCACCGGGCGGCGGCTCTTCCCGGCCGGTGGTTCCTCGGCGGAGCTGGAGTGCCTCTCCGCGGAGCAGGTCGGTGCCGCCGTGCTGACCCGCTACCGCAGGGCTGCCCGGTGACCGTTCGCTCCGGGGGTCAGACGGCCACCAGGTTGGGGCGGCCGGCGCGGGGGGGCTGCTTGCGGTAGAGGGGGGCGGCGATGTCGGGGAGGCGGCCTTCGCGGACGTCCAGGGCGGCTTCGTGGAGGGCGGCCTCCATCTCCGCCTGGGAGCGGTACTTGGCGATGAAGGGGTGCAGGCGGTAGCTGTGGCCCCGGCCGTCGCCGCTGCGCAGGACGAGGTGGCGGTCGACGAGGCACTTCATGCCCCGGCTGACGGCGGACTCGGCGAGGCCGAGGTGCTCGGCCATCTCGACCTGGCTGTGGCGGACCTCGCCGCCGGGCTGCTGCAGTTCGGACATGATGCCGAGGACGGCGGTCGCGGAGGGGGTCAGCTTCAGGCGGGGGATCATGCCGAGCACACCGGAGGGGGTGATCTCCATGGGGTTCCTCCTCAGCTTTCGCGGGCGAAGTCGTCGGGACCGATGGTATCGGGGAACTCCGAGGCGAGTTTCTCCGCACGGACGTGGGCGAGGACGCCGCTCTGTTCGTCGCCGTTGCCGCGGAAGCACAGGCGGGGGTTGATGTCGTACAGGCCGCGCTGCTTGTGCCGGCGGATGTAGTTGAGTTCGCACAGCCGGCTGATCGCGGAGTTGACGCTGGTGCGGGCGGCGCCGATCTCGTTGGCCATCTCGACCTGGGTCTGCCTGAGCTGGCCGCGGTTCTGCGAGCCCATCATGTGCAGCAGGACGGCGACCTCGACCGGGCTGAGCCGGTGGGCGACGATGCAGCGGGCCAGGACCTTGGCCATGAACCAGTTGCTGGTCAGCGAGTAGCCCATGGAGCCGGCCATGTCGTGGGCGGCGCGGCGGGGGCGGAACTTGACGGTGACTTCGTCGACGGCGGCCACGGCGGGCTGCGTGGCGATGTCCATGGCGAGCTGTTCGCCGAAGCGGTCGAGCAGGCTGACGAGCTCGGGCTCGGCTGCGGATCGGATCGGCCTGAGCTTGGGTGGTGCTCCGGCGGGACCGGTCCGGCGTTCTGCTCGCACGGGTGCCTCCTGGGACGGGTTGTCGGCACGACATTAGCGGAACTTGCGGATAGCTCGAAGTTTTGCCGGTGCGAGTCGCGACTCTTGTCCCCGGAGCGCGGCACAGTCGTGGCGGCGGCACCTTTCGAAGGGATTCTTGCAGGTATCAGCAACTTTTCAAGGCTCTGTTCGCGCGATCAGGAGGACCCCCCGCGTTCGGGTCGAACTTGCCGTCCGCCACAAGAAAACTTGCCATGACCTGCAAGTTACGACAGATATTGGGGACACAAAGGCCGAAAGTGTCCCCGTCCTGGATCACTTCGATGGCACTTCGAGGTCCCGCGCGGAGTCGGTTGCGAGGGTCGGCGGCCGGAAAAACTTGCAGCTACCTGAAAGATTTGCCCAAAGTGTCCCCAGTCACCGGTCACTTCGACCCCGCTAGTGTCCAATAGGACCGGACATTGCACTTTTCAAACCAGCAGGTCAGAGGCCATATTCGGCCCGGGCCCTCTTAATAAAGAGGCGAGGTGTCGCGCGGGCCCCTAACTGTCCCGGGTTCAGGTCGTTTGGATTCTGGGCGGAGCGGCTGGTTCGGACCCCGGCCACAGCGGGGCGTGCCACGTCAACGGCTGTGTGTGCAGCGGGAGTTGGTGCCCGGCCCGCCCGGGACTGCGGTCACCGCTTCGATCCGGAGGGCGCGGAAAGGGCCCCCCGGGCCCGGGTCCGGCGGCAGCCGGACTTTCGTGACCAACGCAGTGAGGGGAACCGTCGCAGCGGGGAGGGCGGGTACGGACCTCGGCCAGGGCTGCGGGAGCGGCACGGGTCCTGAGGTTGGGGGCGAGGTCGCTGGAGGCGTGGCGGGGGCTCGGTGGAGCAGGTGGGGCGGGAAGGCCGCGGAAGGGGGTCGGCGGGGATGTTGTCCGCGGACAACGTGGTGAGGAATCTGGCATTTCGTCAGAAAGGTGCGCAATGGGTGAGGTGGGTCTGCGTGACTTTTGAGTGAGGGTTAGTAAACTCCCCGCATGACTACCGAGACTTCGGCGGACGGGCGGGACAAGGTGGTTACCAAACTGCCTGCCACGCTGCGCCGCGAACTGAAGATCCGCGCCGCGACCGCCGGGGTCGACATCCAGGACGCCGTCACGGTCGGCATCCGGATGTGGCTCGACGCCGGTGGGCCGTTGAGTCCGATCGACACCTCCTCCAGCAGTTCCTTCTCCACCTACGTGCCCTCGGACCTGTACAAGACCTTCCGGGTGACCTGCCTCCAGCGCGAAGTGCCCTACAACCAGGGCCTGGCGCAGGCGATCCGGCTCTGGCTCGACGCGAACCCGCGGCCCCGGCCGGTGCGGCTGCCGACCGGGCCGCAGCGGATCGTCGTCGCCAACCAGAAGGGCGGCGTGGGCAAGACCGCGATCTCCAGCGGGGTGGCCCAGGCGCTGGCCGAGGCCGGCCACCGGGTGCTGATCGTGGACTTCGACCCGCAGAGCCACCTGACCCTGCAGCTCGGCATCAGCCCGTTGCCGATCAAGGGTGACAGCCTGGCGAAGAACATGACCGGGGAGCGTTCGAGCGATCTGCGCGAGCTGCTGGTCGAGGTGCCCGGGGACGCCTTCGAGGGGCGGCTGCTGGTGCTGCCCGCCTGCACCGACGCCTTCCTGCTCGACGCCAAGCTGGTCACCTCCCGGGACGTCCGGGTGAAGGAGACCGCGTTGGAGAAGGCGCTGGCCGCGGTGGAGCGGGAGTTCGACGTGGTGATCGTCGACTGCCCGCCCAGCCTCGGCTACGCGATGGACAACGCGCTCTACTACGCCCGGACCCGTGAGGGCGAACCGCGGGGCCGCTCCGGGCTGCTCATCCCGGTTCAGGCCGAGGACTCCTCCGCGGACGCCTACATCCTGCTGCGCGAGCAGATCGAGTCGCTCTGCGACGACCTCGACGCCGACATCCACGACTTCGGGTTCGTGGTCAACCTGTACGACCCGCGCAAGGGGTTCGTGGTGACCTCGGCGCTCGAGCAGTGGAAGGCCATAGAGGAACCCGCTGTCATCGCGGTGGTCAACGACCTCAAGGACCAGCGCGAGGCAGTCCGCGTCAAGAAGCCGCTTCTCTCCCACGCGCCCGACAGCGAGCAGGCCGACGTCATGCGCGAGATCGCCCGGAGGATCACCGCATGACCCGCGCAGCAGACCGCCTCGGCGGCGGCAGCAGCTTCGGCGCCGTCGCCCGGCCCCGCAGCGAGCGGGGGCGGGCGAAGGCCGTGGCCGAGGGGTCCATCCCGGACTACGAGCTCCAGCGGCTGGAGCTCGTCAAGGTGCGGCCCAGCCTGGTCAACCCGCGCCGCCACTTCGGGACCGAGGAGGAGCAGGAGGCCCTCGGCCAGAGCCTGGCCCGCAAGCAGACCACCGCCTGTGTCGCCGTCACCCGCGAGGCCTACCTCGCGCTGTGGCCCGACCACGGGAGCGGGATCGGCGACGCGGGGTGGGTCCTGCTCAACGGCGAGCGCCGTTACCGCTCGGCGCTGCGGGTCGGCCTGGAGCAGCTCGACTTCGTGGTCCGCGACGACCTGGCCACCAGCCGGGCGGACTTCATCGACTACCTGATGCTGGAGAACGACGAGCGCCAGGACTTCAACGTCATCGAGCGGGCCCACGGCCTGAACGACCTGCTCCGCGCCTGCGACGGCAACGCCGCCGAGGTGGCCCGCCGGCGCGGTCGGGACCGTTCCTGGGTGGGCAACCAGATCGCGCTGCTCACGCTGCCCGCTGAGATCCAGGAGCAGCTGGTCGCGGGGGCGCTGGCCGAGCGGTACGCCCGGCGGCTGGCCCGGGCGCTCAAGGAGGATCCGTCGCTCGGGGCTCCGCAGCTGCTGGTCCTGGCCGAGCAGTTTAAGGCGGAGGAGAGGGACCGGCGGCAGCAGACGAAGGACGTGCTGGAGGCGGCCCGGGGTCAGGTGTTGTCCGCGGACAACATCCGGTCCGCTCCCCCGGTGTTGTCCGCGGACAACACCGGGACGGGGCGGCGGGCGTCCGGACAGGCCGTCGGGGCGGGCGGGCGGTCTGCTGGGGAGGGTGGGATGTTGTCCGCGGACAACATTCCGGAGCAGCGGATGACCGGTGGGGCGGACGGCGGTGCCGAGGCGGGTGCCGTGTTGTCCGCGGACAACACGGGCGGTGCGGGGCGGATGTTGTCCGCGGACAACATCGCCGAGGAGTCGGCGGGGGTGGTGCCCGGGGGTGCCGGGGCGGGGTCGGTGTTGTCCGCGGACAACACCGGGGGCGGGTCCGGGGCGGTGGTGGTGGCTGCCGAGTTGGTACGTGCGCTGGGGGCGACTCCCGCGGAGCAGGCGGCGACGATTCGGGCCGGGTTGGACGACGAGGGGTTCACGGCTCTGCTCGAGGTGCTGTACGCAGAGGTGTGATGCGGGGAATGTTGTCCGCGGACAACATCGGGGTGCTCCTGCCGGTCGGCGGGGGCACCCCTTCGGGTTCCTCCGGGCGGTGGGCTCAGTTCGGTGGGGTCAGTTCGGTTGGGCCAGGGCGGCGGTGAGGGCGGAGACCGTCTGGCAGGTGAAGATCAGGCGGACCGGGACCTGGCGGCCGAGGGCCGCGGTGAGGCGGGCGGCGACCTTCAGGGCGCTCAGCGAGGTGCCGCCGACGGAGAAGAAGTAGTCGTCGTCGTTGAAGCGGTCGTGGCCCAGGGCGGCGGCCCAGGTCTCGTGCACGGTGCGGGCCAGGGTGTCGGTGGTCTGCATGGTGGTGGGTTCCCCGATCGGATCCGGTGGTGTTCAGGCGGTGGTGGGGGTGAGGCGTCTGGTCAGGGCGGCGGGGGTCGGTGCGAGCAGGACGTCCTTGATCCGGGTGTGGGCCAGGCCGGCGGCGCGCAGGTGCGCGGCGAGCCGGGCGGCGAGCAGGGAGTTGCCGCCCGCGTCGAAGAAGTTCACGTCCGGGCCCGCCGGGGCGCCGAGGACCCGGGACCAGCTGTCGTGCACCAGGCGTGCGGTGCCGTCGGTCTCGGGGGCGGTGTTGTCCGCGGACAACACCGGGGGAGCGGCGGGGGTGGTGGCCGGTCGGGGCAGGGCGGTGGTGTCGAGCTTGCCGTTGGCGGTCAGCGGGAGGGCGGGCAGCAGGGTGACCGTGGCGGGGAGCATGTAGTCGGGCAGCAGGTCGGTCAGGCGGGCGCGGACGGTGCGGGCGGTCTCCTCGCGGCCGGGTTCGGCGACGACGTAGGCGTCGAGGCGGTCGAGCGCGCCGTCGCCGGGGACCGGGCGGTGCAGGACGACCGCGGCCGCGGCGATGCTGTCGTCGCCGAGCAGGGCGGAGCGGATGTCGCCGAGTTCGATCCGGAAGCCGCGCAGCTTCACCTGCTCGTCCAGCCGGCCCAGGTGTTCCAGTCGGCCGTCGGGCAGCAGTCGGCCCAGGTCGCCCGAGTAGTACCGGCGGCTGCCGGTCACCGGGCAGGGGGCGAAGCGTTCCGCGGTGAGGTCGGGGCGGTTCCAGTAGCCGGTGGCGAGGCCGGCGCCGCCGACCGCGATCTCGCCGCTCTCGCCCGGGGGCAGCGGGCGGCGGTCGCGGTCCACCACCTGGACGTTCCAGCCCGGCAGCGGGTGGCCGACCGACGGGGAGCCGTCCAGGGCCTCGGCGCGGCCGACCAGTTGCCAGGTGACGTGGACGGTGGTCTCGGTGATGCCGAACATGTTGACCAGTCGGCACGCGGGCGGGGGGAGCAGCTCCAGCCACGGCAGCAGTCCGCGGGTGTCCAGGCGTTCGCCGCCGAACACGACGGTGCGGACCGGCACGGTGTCGGCCGCGGCGAGCAGGGTGCCCATCAGGCCGGCGAACGCGGTCGGGGTCTGGGACAGCACGGTGACGCCCTCGGCGAGGATCAGCGTGGTGAAGTCGGCGGCGCAGGTGCGGGCCTCCTCGCCGACGACGACCAGGCGGCCGCCGGTGGTGAGGCAGCCCCAGATCTCCCAGACGGAGAAGTCGAAGGCCACCGAGTGGAACCAGCTCCAGACCTGGTCCGGGCCGAGGCCGAGGCCGGGGGCGGTGGCGCGCACGAGGGCCAGGACGTTGCGGTGCGGGACGACCACGCCCTTGGGGCGGCCGGTGGAGCCGGAGGTGTAGATGAGGTAGGCGGGGGCGTCGTCCGGGAGCGGGGGGAGGGCGGGAGGGGCGGGGGCGGGAGGGGCGGTGGGGTGGAGGGCGGTGGGGTGGAGGGTTCGGCTGGGTAGCTGTTCGTCGGCGGGGGGCCGGTCGGTGACGGTCAGGGCCGGGGCGCAGTCCTCGATCACCTGGCGGGCCCGGGCGGTGGGGGTGCTGTGGTCGATCGGCACGTAGGCGGCTCCGGCGGCCATGATGCCGAGCAGCAGGGCGATCAGGTCGGCGGAGCGGTGCATCCGGACCGCGACCCGGTCGCCGGGGCGGACTCCGCTGTGCTGCAGGCCGGTGGCGTAGGCGGTCGCGCGGTCGGCGAGCTGCCGGTAGGAGAGGCGTTCGCCGGCGTGGACCACGGCGGTGGCGTCCGGGGACGTCTGGGCCCGGTGGAGGAACGCGCCGTGGATCGTCCCGGCGTCCGGGGGGAGGGCGGGTTCTCCGAGGGGGCCGGCGGGTTCCCAGCCCGAGGGGCGGGGCGAGGAGGTCAGCACGGGTGCTCCACGGAGGCGGCGGTGGCGGGGACGGGGAAGAGGGAGTGCCAGGTGCGGGCGAGGGCGGGCAGCAGGGCGGGGCCGTGTTCGGGCAGGGACATGTGGTCGCCCGGGTACTCGGTCAGGCCGGCGAAGCTGCCCGCGGTCCGCTGCCAGGCGGCGGCCTCGGCCGCGGGCACCAGGCGGTCGGCGCGGGCGCGCCAGGCCAGCACCGGGAACGGGGTGCGGCCCGGCCAGTCGGGCCGGTAGGACTCGGCGGCCTCGACGTCCGCGCGCAGGGCGGGCAGCAGCAGTTCGCGCAGTTCCTCGTCCTGGAAGGCCGGGTGGACGAAGCCGGTGTTGTGCTCGACGGTCCGCAGGAACGCGTCGTCGGGCAGGCCGGTCGCGCGGCGGCCCAGTACGGTGCCGGGCGCGGCCGAGCCGCTGGCGCACAGCAGCAGGCGCGGGGGCTGCGGGGCCCGGGTGAGCAGCCGGGCCAGGTGGTAGGCCACCCAGGCGCCCAGGCAGTGGCCGAGCAGGACGCCCCCGCCGGGGCCGGCCAGGAGCGCGGAGACCTCGGGGTGCAGGTGCTCGGCGGCCGCGGGCACGCTGTGGACGGGGGGTTCGGCGAAGCGGCGTTCGCGGCCGGGCAGGTCGATCGCGGTGAGGGCGAAGCCGGCCCGTTCGGCGGCGTCGCCCCAGGGGGCGAAGAAGCTCGCCCCCGCGCCGGCCGGGGCGAGGCAGACCAGGGGGACGAGGTCAGCCACGGTGGGCCGCCGCGGCCGCCAGGTCGTTCTCGAAGACGTTGCCGCGGTCCGCCCAGGTGCGCAGGCGCCGGTAGGAGGTGAGCAGTCCGTCGGCGTCGGGGGCGGTGGCGAAGACGGTCTGCACCCGGCCGAGCAGTCCGGCCCGGGCGTCCACCGGGGCGCCGACGGTGTGGTGCACGTCGACCCGCCAGACCCCGTCGATCGTGCCGGCGGTGTCCGCGTCCGCGAGGGCGGCGACCCGGCGGGAGCCCGGCGGCATCTGGGTGAAGAAGGCGAAGGAGATGTCCCCGTCGGTGACCGGGTGGCGGTCGGCGCGGCCGGTGGCGGAGTCGAGGGCGAGGCGGACCAGGTCCAGGCCGTTCGCGGTGCGGGTGAGTTGCGGGAGCAGGCCGCCGATGCGGCCGTTGACCTCGATGATCCGGGGGCCGTCGGGGGTCAGTTTGATCTCGGTGTGGCTGACGCCGGTCTGCACGCCGAGGGCGGCCAGGGCGTGCCGGGTCACCTCGCAGACCTGGGCGCGGACGGGTTCGGGCAGCAGGGAGGGGGTGCAGGCGCCGCCCTCCAGCAGGGGCGGGTACATCGGCAGCCGGTCGGTCACCCCCAGGTGCCAGTACTGGTCGTCGCCCAGGGCGAGGGTCTCCACCGACACGTAGTCGGCCAGCCAGTCGGCGCCCGGGTGCCGGGTGCCCTGCATGCGTTCCTCGAGCAGCCAGCCGCTCTCCGCTCCGTGCGCGGTCTCCAGCGCGGTGTCGAGTCCGGCCGGGTCGGCGACGGTGAACACGTTGCGGCTGCCGCTGCCGGCGAGCGGTTTGAGCACGGCGGGGAAGCCCACCGCCCGGGCCGCCGCGGGGGCGTCGGCGGGGTCGGTGAAGGCGGCGAAGCGCGGCTGGGGGAGCCCGGCGCAGGCCAGGGCCTGGCGTTGCAGGTACTTGTCGGTCAGCCGCCGGGCGGTCTCGGGGCTGTGGTACGGCAGGCCCAGGCCCTCGGCGATCCCGGCGGTGCGGACCAGCAGTTCGTCGCGGAAGGCCACCACGCCGGCGACCCCGCGGGCGGCCAGGCCCGCGCGGGTCGCGGCGGCGTCCAGGCCGGCCGCGTCGAAATGCTCGACCAGCCCGTCGAGGGCCGCGACCTCGTGCGGCTCCCAGCGCTGCTCGCCGCCGTTCACGATCAGCAGCCGGTAGTCGGTGCCGGCGGCTTCGACCAGGTCCACCATCAGGTCGAAGGCGCCGCCCAGGCTCATGACCGCGACAACCGTACGCGTGTCCATCGCGCTCGCCATCCTCTTCGCTCCGTCCTTCATCCGGCTCGTTCGAACCGGTACACCGGCAGCCGTAGGCGGCGTCCGGGGGTGCCTTCGGTCAGTGCCACGGGGACGCCGTGGCACCACAGCCGGGCCACGGCCGTCAGGAGCCGGGTCCGTGGTGCGTCGTCGGCGTCGTTGCCGTCGCCGCTGCCGTCGTCGTCGGTGGTGCCTGCGGTCAGGGGGACCACGATGTTGTCCGCGGACAACATCGCGGGCCGGGCGCCGACGCCGGTGTCGACGACGACGGTGCGGGTGCCGGCCGCGGTGGCCGGGACGCGGGGGCGGCCGTCGGCCGACAGCAGGGCCGCGGCCAGCGCGGCCGGGTCGTCGACCGGGGCGGCCAGCGGGGTGCGGGCCGGGCCGGGGGAGAGCTTCCGCAGCAGGGCGGTGAGGCCGGCGGGGGTCGCGTCCGGGGCGGCCAGGGCCTCGGCCAGGCGCAGGCCGGCGGGGAAGTCGAGGGCGCCGGCGACGACCAGGGCCGTGACCAGTCCGGCGCCCGCGCCGGTCACCGCCGCCGAGGTCAGGCCCCGGTCGGTGAGTTCCTCGGCCAGGCCGAGCTGGGCGGCGAACAGTTCCACCGGGCCGGTCCGGCCGGGGGTGCCGGGCAGGCCCGCTTCCTGGGTCCGTCGGCGGGCGGAGGGCGAGTCGGCGAGGGCGCGGGCGGTGGTGGTGTCGGCCGTGGTGCCGCCGAAGGACCAGATCACCCGGGCCGGGGCCTTGGGGTCCGTCCGGCCTTCGACGCCGGGGGTGCCGGGCTGCGGGCTGCGCAGGGCCCGGGCGGCCCGGTCGAGGTCGGTGGCGACCACGGCGTACCGGTGGTCGAGGGCTTCGCGGCCCTGCTGGAGGGTGGTGGCCACGTCCGCGAGGCGCAGGCCCGGGGTCCGCTCCAGGTGGTCCGCGAGGGCGGAGCGGATGGCGGCCAGGGCGGCTTCGTCCCGGGCGGACAGGACGAGGATCCGGGGGGTGGGGCCGGGGTGCGTGGCCGGGGCGGCCTCCGTGTTGTCCGCGGACAACACGGGTGCGGCGGGTCCGGTGTTGTCCGCGGACAACACGGCGGGCGTGGGGGGAATGTTGTCCGCGGACAACATCTGGGTGGGGGAGGGGATGTTGTCCGCGGACAACATCGGGGGTGCGGGCGGGATGTTGTCCGCGGACAACACGGGCGGGGCGGTCGCGGGCGCGGGGGCGGGGGCGGTGGCGCTCAGGAGGGTGGCTTGGGCGCGGACGGTGGTGTGGCGGAGCAGGTCGGCGACGCTGGGGGCGGTGCCGAGGCGTTCGCGCAGGGCCTGGGCGAGGGCGACCAGGAGGAGGGAGTGGCCTCCGGCGTCGAAGAAGTTGTCGTCCGGGCCGAAGTCGTCGTGCTCGACCAGGGAGATCCAGGCGGCCCGGACGGCCTCGACCGTGCTGGGGGCGTCCGCGACGGCCGGGGCGGTGGCGGTGGCGGACGGAATGTTGTCCGCGGACAACACGGCGGGCGTGGGGGGAATGTTGTCCGCGGACAACATCTGGGTGGGGGAGGGGATGTTGTCCGCGGACAACATCGGGGGTGCGGGCGGGATGTTGTCCGCGGACAACACGGGTGGGGTGGTCGGGTCGGGCAGGCGCTTGCGGTCGACCTTGCCGTTCGGGGTGAGCGGCATCTCGTCCAGCGCGACCAGGTAGCGCGGGACCGCGAAGGAGGGGAGCACCGTCCGCAGGTGGGCGCGGACCTCCTCGGTGCGGCCGCCCGGTTCCAGCACCGCGAAGCCGGCCAGTTCCTTCTCGCCCCGGCGGTTGCGGACCACCGAGACCACGGCCGCCTGGACCTGGGGGTGGGCGGCGAGGGCGGAGGTGACCTCGCCCAGTTCGACGCGCTGGGAGCGGATCTTGACCTGGTTGTCGTCGCGGCCGATGAACTCCAGCAGCCCGTCGGGGGTCCAGCGGACCCGGTCGCCGGTGCGGTAGAGCCGCTGTCCGGGCAGGCCGGAGAAGCCGTCGGGGACGTAGCGGCGGGCGGTCGCGGCGGGGTCGCCGAGGTAGCCGCGGGCCAGGCCGGCGCCGCCGAGCCAGAGTTCGCCGGGGACGCCGCGGGGGGCGGCGCGCATGCCGACCGGGTCCATCACGACGACGGCGCGGGTGCCGGGCACCGGGGCGCCGATGGGCACGGTCCGGGCGCAGTCGTCGGTCCCGGTGACGGGCCACCAGGTGGAGGTGAAGGAGTTCTCGGTGGGGCCGTACCCGTGCAGGACGGTGCCGGGGGCGGCCCAGCGCAGCACCTTGGACATGTGCGGGACCGAGATCATCTCGCCGCCGCAGAAGACCCGGCGCAGCGTCTGGAAGACGTCCGGCACGTCCTCGATGAGGCGGTTCATCAGGGGGGTGCTGGCCAGCATCGTGGTGACGCCGTGCTCGAGGAAGACGGTGCGCAGCTCCTCGGGGGAGAGCACCAGTTCCTTGCCGACGACCACGACCTCGGCGCCGGCGGCGAGGGCGCCCCAGACCTCGTAGGTGGCGCCGTCGAAGTTCAGCGGGCACAGGTGCGCGACCACGTCGGTCTCGTCGAGGTCGAGGAAGTCGGGGCGGGACAGCAGCCGGGTGAAGCCCTCGTGGGAGAGGACGACGCCCTTGGGGCGGCCGGTGGAGCCGGAGGTGTAGAGGACGTTGAACACCCCGTCGGGGCCGACCCGGACGGGTGCCGGGGCGGGGGCGGTCGGGGACCGGTCCAGGGCGCCCCAGAGGGCCTCCTCGACGGTGAAGGCGCTCCCGGGCGGCAGGGTGACCCGGCCGAGCAGGCCGTCGGTGCCGATGGTGATCCGGGGCGCGGCGTCGTCGAGGACGGCCTGCAGCTGGGCGTCCGGGTAGACCGGGTCGAGCGGCAGGTAGCCGGCGCCGGCGATCAGGGTGGCCAGCCACAGCACGATCGAGGTGGTGCCGCGGGGGAGCAGCAGGGCGACCAGGTCGCCGTTGCGCACTCCCCGGGTGCGCAGCCAGGTGGACAGGGCCTGGGCGCGGTGGGCGAGTTCGCGGTAGGTGACGGTCTGCGGGCCGTGGCGGAGCGCGATCGCGTCGGGGGTGCGGGCGGCGCGGGCCAGGACCAGTTCGTGGACCGGGGTGCGTTCCAGCGGGAGGGTGTCGTCGACCGCGGAGAACGGGGTGAAGGTGTCGCTGCCGGCGACCAGGGCGCCGCAGGAGGCGGCCGGGTCGGCGGCGGCGGCCGCGGCCAGGGCGGTGAACTGGTCGAGGAAGACCCGGGCGGTGGCGCTGCGGTAGACCGCGGAGTCGAAGTCCACCCGGACCCGGGCGCCGTTCGCCTGCTCCAGCACCACGAGGGAGAAGTCGTACTTCGCGGCGGGGGTGTCGTGCTCGACCAGCCGGATCCGGGCGCCGGGGACCTCCCACTCGCCCTCGGGCTCGGGGAAGTGCATGAACACGCAGGGGTCGATCAGCGAGCGGTGCCCGGCTTCGCGGCGCAGGGTGCGCAGTTGCGCGGAGGGGACGGTGCAGTGGTCGAGGGAGTCCCAGACCTGGTCGCGCAGGGCGACGACCAGGTCGCGGAAGGCGGTGCCGGCGGAGACCTCGGAGACCACCGGCAGGACCCGGGCCTGGAGGTCGACCGAGCGCTCGTCGCCGTGCCGGGCGGCGAAGAGCATGCCGGAGGTGCCGGCCTCGGCGGCGCTCCAGGCGTGCAGCAGGGTCAGCCAGCAGGCGAGCAGGACGGTGGCGGGCGAGGCGAGTTCGGCGCGGGCCAGGTCGCGGATGCCGGTCATCGTCCGGGCGTCGAGCGCGGCGGTCTCCCAGGCGGGGGCGCCGGGGGTGGCGGAGGGGCGGTTGAGGTCGGGGAGCGGGGCCAGCGAGGGGAGTTCGTCCCCGAGCAGGCCCTGCCAGTAGGCGGTCGCGGCGTCGGGCGCGGGGGTGGTTGCGGGGGTGGTGTTGTCCGCGGACAACACCGGAGTGGGGGAGGGGATGTTGTCCGCGGACAACATCGGGGCGGTGGACGGGATGTTGTCCGCGGACAACACGGGGGCCGAGGGGGCGGTGGGCGCCGTGTTGTCCGCGGACAACACGGCAGCGGCAGGGGGAATGTTGTCCGCGGACAACACCGGGGGTGCGGGCGGGATGTTGTCCGCGGACAACACCGGGGGCCCGGGTTCGCCCGGGGTGGGCTGGAGGCGGGTGCGGTAGGCGGCGATCAGGTCGTCGAGGAGGACCTGTTGAGACCAGCCGTCGCACACCAGGTGGTGCACGACGAGCACCAGCAGGGCGCCGTCCGGGTGGTGGAGGACCTCGGCCCGGAGCAGGGGGGCGCGGGTGGTGTCGAAGGGGCGGGCGGAGAGGGCCGCGGCTTCGCGGGCGGCGGTGGCCGGGTCGTAGGGGGTGGTCGAGCGGCGCACCATCAGGGGGACCGGGGCGGTGGGGTGTTCGACGCGGAGGAGGTCGGGGCCTTCGGTGACGAACGCGCTGCGCAGCAGGGGGTGCCGGGACACGAGGTCCTGCAGGGCGCCGCGCAGGGCCGGGAGGTCGACGCCCGGGGTGAACTCGAGGTCGACCGGGATGTTGAAGCGGCCGGACTCGGGCTCACGTTGGACGGCCAGCCACACCTCCACCTGCTCCGGTGTGGCCTTGGACCGGGCTTCGTTCACGTCTCTCGTCATTCCTTCCGGTCGGTTCGGTGGTGCGCCGCGGACCGTGCGGGTGGCGGTGCGCGGGTGCTGCGGTGCGCGGGGTGGGGGCGGCTGGGTCGGGCGGGTGCGGTCAGGCGGCCGGGGCGGGGCGGCGGCCGAGGGAGTGGGCCAGCAGGGCGCTCAGGGTGTCCACCGAGTGGAAGTGCACGGGGTTGAAGTCCGTCTCGGCGATCGGCACGCCGAACCGGTTCTCGCACAGGCCCCGCAGTTCGGAGAGGTCCAGCGAGCCCAGGCCGAGGTCGTCGACCAGGTCGACGTCCGGCCGGATCGCCGCCGGGTCGAGCGGGAGGTAGAGGTCTTCGGTGAGCATCGTGCGGATGGTGGTGCCGATCTCGTCCAGGGACCACTCACGCATTGCCACTGCCCGCCTTCGTCGTCTGCCCGTGGGTCCGGGTCTTCGGGGTGTTCGGGTTGTTCGGGGCGGCCGGGTTCCGCGGCCGCAGCAGGGCCCGGGTCGCCGGGGCCGGTACGCCCGCGCGTTCGGCCGCGCGCAGGACCGAGCCGCCGATGGCGTCCAGTTCGGCGGGGTCGCGGCTGAGCGAGGGGGTGGTCCGGCCGGGCAGGGACTCGAGGGTGCGGATCAGGTGGTCCGGGTCCAGGTCCGGTACGCCGAGGGCGGTGGCCACCGCGCACAGCTCCCGGGCGCAGGCCAGCATCAGGGTGCCGGCCTCGGCCTCGGCCCGGACCTGTTCGAGCGGGCCGGAGACGGCCAGGGTCGCCAGGGCCAGCGGGGCGAGCAGGACGGCCTTGTGCCACAGCACCGTCTGGGCGTCGCGGCCGGGGACCGCGCGGATGCCGGCCGTCCGCAGGGCGGCGACGAGGGGGTCCAGGCCGTCCCGGGAGCCGTTGCGGCGGGCGAGTTCCAGCTGGGTGAACAGCGAGTCGCGGACCACTTCGCCGACCGCGGTGCGGTGGGCCTCGATCCGGATCGCCCCGGCCACCACCCGGTCGCCGAAGTCGCGTTCCAGCAGCGGCAGGTGGTCGATGCCGTTGAGCAGCGGCACCACCAGCGCGGGCGCGGCTGCGGCGGACACCGACTGCAGGGCGGCGGCGAGCCGGGGCTGCTTGACCGCGATCCACAGCACGTCGACGGGTTCGTCCAGCCGGGCCACCGCCGGGACCGGGACCCGGAAGTCGCCCTGTCCGGCGGAGCGCACCCGCACCGCGCCCCGGTAGTCGGCCAGCGAGGACGGGCGCATCACCAGGACGACCCGCTGTCCGGCGCGGGCCAGGTCCGCGGCCAGGGAGAGGCCCACGCCGCCCGCGCCGAGCACGGCGTGGCGCAGCCCGGCGGGCTGCTGCTCCGGCGCGGGTTGCCGGGAGGCGGGCTGCTGCTCCGGCGCGGGTGCCGCGGCCGGGGTGCCGCTCACGTCCGCTCCCCGGCGGTGGCGGGTGCCGGGACGCGGGCCGAGCGCGGGGTGATGTCGGGCCACAGCCGGGTGATGGCCTGCAGGCAGTGCTGCTCGTCGCCGCGGACGCCGGCCTCGTGCCAGCCCGGGGGCAGCGGCAGGGCCGCAGGCCACACCGAGTGCTGGTCCTCGTCGTTGACCACGACCGCGTACGGGGTGCGGCCTTCCGCATCCGAGGGATCCATGCTGTGCCTCCTTCGCACGGAAATCGACCGCCAGTGCCGAATGAATTTTCTACCGCCGGGGAACCCTTCGGACAAGGGCGGTCCAGGCCCGCTCGGCGCATATTCGAGTACGACTCTTAAATGCATCCTCAAGCGTATTTCGAGTGATTTTCCACCGTTGCTGTAGTCATTTCCGCTGTGCTTTTCACTGCGTGATCCCATCCGACCGTTCGACCGGGAGACTGCGGCCCTCGTGAAGACCCTCAACCCCCTGGAGCCCAACCCCCGGCTCCGCTACGACTACGACCGCGGCAGCGGCTACGAGAACGAGATCCGTCTCACCGAAGCCCTGTCCGCGCTGGTCCCGACGGATCTGCTGATCCACCCGGACCACCGGCTGTTCCAGGTGGTCCACCTGATCACCGAGTACGCCTGGGCCGGCATCCACCACACCCTGTGCGACGCGGTCGCGGCCCTGGACGACGGCGACCTGGTCGAGACCGGGCGGCTGCTGCGCCGGGCGACCGAGCTGGGCGCGGTGCCGGTGAGCTGCCTGCGGCTGCTGGTCGACTTCCTCCCGCAGAGCAGTTTCCTGAAGATGCGGGAATTGTTCCCCGACAATTCCACCGGGCTGGACTCCCCCGGCGTCCGCGGAATTCGCAAGGCCGCGCACGCGCTGTGGGAGAGTTTCGAGTCGGCGCTCTCCGCGCACGGAATGCGGGTCGCCGACCTGGGCCCCGCGGCCGAGCCCGGCTGGCGCGGCGAGACCGGGCAGGCGCTGCTGGCCGACGTCGGCCTGGCCCTGCACCGCTTCGACTCGCGCACCACGGAGTGGCGCCAGGTGCACCTGGCGATGGTCTGGCAGCTGCTCGGCGGGCGCCCGCTGGACGAGGAGCACGCGGAGGACCGCGGCCGGCCCACCAGCATGCGCGGCCGCCCGCTGTCCGACCTGGAGCGGCTGGCGGTGCGTCCGCTCTTCCCGAAGCTCTGGCTGGACAGCACCGCCCGCTACCGCGCCTTCACCGACGCGGGCGGCACGACCGGCGAGGCCCGCGGCGCGGAGTCGGCGGGCTGCCCGATGGGCGGCCGGGCCCGGATCGGGGTGCAGGCGGCATGAGCCTGTTGGCGAACTGGGGCCGGATCGGCCGGCTGCCGCGCACCGCGAAGCTGCTGCTCGCCACGAACGGGCTGAGCGCCTTCGGGGCGGGCATGGTGCTGCCGTTCCTGTGGATCTACCTGACCCGGATCCGGCACTTCGACGCCTGGGTCCCCGCCGCGGCGCTGGCCGTGCAGGCCGGCGCGGCGATCGTCGGCGGCCTGGTGTGGGGCGCGCTGCTGGACCGGCTGCCGTACCGCCGGGCCGTCCCGTACGCCAACATCGTGGCGGGCGTCGGCACCCTGGTCTACGGCTTCGCGTCCTCGCCGTGGATCGCCCTGGTCGCGGCGACCGTGTGGGGCTTCGGCATCAACGGGGTGGGCACCGCGGTGCGCGCCGCCTACGCCGCCTGCACCGAACCGGACCAGCGCACCACCGTCTACTCCGCGGACTACGGCCTGCTCAACCTGGGCATGGGCGCCGGCGTGGTGGTCGGCGGCGCGCTGGCCGCGGCCGACTTCGCCACGCCCGCCACCCGCTACGCGCTGCTGTACGGCATCGACGCGCTCACCTACCTGGTGATGGCGGCGGCGACCTGGGGCGCGCTGCCCGGCGGCATCCGCACCCGGCAGCAGAAGGACGGCGCCCGGGCGTCCCGGCCGAACTACCTGTCGGTGCTGCGCCGGCCCGGCATCGCGGTGGTCCTGGTGCTGCTGGCCATGAACGCCATGGTGACCTTCGGCCAGTTCCGGGCCGGACTGCCCGGCTACCTGCAGTCGCACTCGATCTCGCCCGGCGGCCTGTCCACCGTCTTCGCCCTGAACATCATCATGTGCGCGGTGGTGCAGTTCGTCGGCATGCCGCTGCTGGAACGGGTGCCCGCCCGGACGCTGCTGCTCGCGGCCGGCGCGTGCGCCACGGGCTGCTGGGCGCTGGTGCACCTCTCCGCGCTGCGCCACGGCGTGCAGGCGCTGCTGGTGGCCTGCGGCGCGGTGGTGCTGCTGTCGGTCGCCGAGTCGCTGGCCGGGCCGCTGCTGAGCACGCAGCTCAACGAGGCCGCCACCGACGAGGACCGGGGCCGCGCCAACGCCCTGTTCTCCACGACCGTGTCGGCCAGCGGCGTGATCGGCCCGATCCTCGCCGGGGCGCTGCTGCCCTGGCACGGGGGCGTCCTGCTGGTGGTGGTGATGGTCGTGCTGAGCGCGGCCTTCGTCCTGCCGGTGCTGCGGCTGTCCCCGCGCAGGGACGCGGCCGGGGACGGCGTCGCGGCCGGGGGCGGGGCCGGTGCCGGGCAGGTGCAGCAGTCGGAGCCGGCGGCCGGGGCCGTCGCAGCCGCGTCGTAGGACGACCCGTCCGCCGCGGGGCGGCGGACGGCACCGACGGAGGACCGAGGGAGCTTGAAGGTGGGCACGGACACCGCGGACGCGGTAGCGATCGTCGGGATGGGCTGCCGGTTCGCCGGCAGCGACGGACTGGAGGAGTTCTGGGACAACCTGCGCCGGGGCCGCGACTGCGCGACCCGCGGCCCGGCCCCCGACCCCGCCGGGGCCGGCCTGGCCGAGGACGAACAGCCCGTCGCGGCCTGGGGCCTGATGGCCGACCGGTACACCTTCGACGCCGGACGGGCCGGCTACCGGGGCACGCCGAAGGACGACCCGCAGCACGGCGTGCTGTACGAGACGCTGGTCGCCGCCGCCGAGGACGCCTCCGTCCGGCTCTCCGAGATCGGCGGGCGCACCGCCCTCTTCGCGGCCTGCACCCCCTACCAGCCGCTGACCGAGACCAGCTTCAACGGCGTCGCCGACACCGACACCCGCTTCGCCGCCAACCACTTCTCGTACTTCCACGGCCTGCACGGGGCCAGCGTCATGGTCGACGCCTCCTGCGCGACCGGGCTGACCGCCGTCCACCTGGCCTGCCAGAGCCTGCGGCTGGGCAGCTGCGACCACGCCCTGGTCGGCGCGGTCTCGATCATGCCGACCGAGGGCTGGTACCCCTACCGCCCCGGCGGAATCTACGCCGTCGACGGCGTCTGCCGGCCCTTCGACACCGGCTCCACCGGGGTCATCCCCGGCGACGGCGCCGCCGCCGTGCTGCTGCGCCGGCTGGACGACGCGCTGCGCGACGGCGACCCGATCCACGCGGTGATCCGCTCCACGGCGGTCGGCAACGACGGCCACGACAAGGCCGGGTTCGTCATCCCCGGCGTGCCCGGGAAGATCCGGGTGGTCCGGCAGGCACTGGCCGAGGCGGGCGTCGACGGCGCCGAGATCGGCTACGTCGAGGCGCACGGCGTGGGCATCCCGCTCAACGACGAGATCGAGGCCACCGCGCTGACCGAGGCCCTCGGACCGCAGGGCGTGCCGCTGGCGATCGGCTCGGTCAAGGCCGCCATCGGCCACACCAACCAGGCCGCCGGGCTCGCGGCCCTGATCAAGACCGCGCTGCAGCTCGAACACGGCTACCTGGCGGCGACACCGAACACCCGCGAGCCCATCGAGACCCTGGTCAAGGGCGGCGAGCGGTACTCGATCGTGCCGCAGGGCCGGACCTGGGAGGACGCGGGCGTCCCCCGGCTGGCCGGGGTGATGTCGGCGGGCATCGGCGGGACCAACGCCTTCGCGGTCCTCGAGCAGCCTCCGCTGGCGGCGGCATGAGCGGGGCCGGGGCAGGGGTCGGAGCTGTGGCCGGGGCAGGGGTCGGTCGGGCGCCGTTGCACGTCAGTGCCGCCGCCTGGGCGACCGCGCTGGGCACCGGGCTGGACGAGGTCTGGGAGCAGCTGCTGGCCGGACGCACCGGACAGGGCGAGGCGCCCTCGGCCGAGCCGCTGCGCAACCACCGGGTGGCGGCCCTGCCGCCGGGCACCGACGGGGACGAGGACCCGGACGCCGACACCGTCGCCCGCCACCTGGCCGTGGCCACCGCGACCGGAGCCCGGACGCTGGCCGGGGCCGGACTCGGGCCGGACGACGCCGGGGACGTGTTGGTGGTCATCGGCACCAGCCTCGGCCCGCACGCCGACCGGCCGGGCCCCTCGCTCTACGACTGGGTGGCCGAGGCCGCCCGGCGGCTCGGCAGCCGGCGCGAACCGGTGGCGCTCTCCACCGCGTGCAGCTCCGGCAGCGACGCGATCGCCGTCGCCGCCGACCTGCTCACCGCGGGCGTCGCCGAACGCTGCCTGGTCGGCGCGGTCGACCTGCTCACCCCGAACAAGCGGCGCGGCCACAGCCGGCTGCGCACCATGAGCCGCGGCGAACCGCGCAGCTTCGACCGGGACCGCGACGGGATGCTGCTCGGCGAGGCCGGCGGGTTCCTGCTGCTGGAGACCGCCGCCTCGGCCGACGCCCGGCGGGCCCCCTGCCTGGGGCTGCTCACCGGCTGGGGCGCCTCGAACAACGCCCTGGGCCCCACCGAGCCGGACGCCTCCGGCACCGCGGCGGCCCGCGCCGTGCGGGCCGCCCTCGACCTGGCCGGACGGGACCCCGCCGAAGTGGCCGTGATCTCCACGCACGGAACCGGCACCGTCCTCAACGACGCCGCCGAATCGGCGGGCCTGGCCCTGCTCTGGCCCCCGGCGGGGGCCGGGGCGGGCTCGGCGGCCGGGGCTGGGGCCGGTCCGGCGGCCGAGGCGGGAGCGGGTGGCGGAGCCGGTACGGGCTCTGCCGCCGAAGCCGGGTCCGGCCCGGGCGCCGAAGCCGCGCCGGAGCCGGTCGCCGGGGCCGGTCCGCGTTCCGTCGCGGGGGACCTGCCGGGTTCGGCCCACGACACTGCGTCGGGCCGCGCCGACGGGGCCGGGACGGGAGCGGGGCCGGTGGCCTTCGCCACGAAGGGGGCGCTCGGGCACAGCCTGGGGGCGACCGGGGTGGTGGAGGCGATCACGGTGCTGCTGGCGTTGCGGGACCGGCGGGTGCCGCCGGTGCCGCACCTGGAACGGGTGATGGACGGGTTTCCGTTGCGGCTGCCGGTCGGGCGGGCGCTGGGGATCGGGGGTGGGTGCGGGTTGAGCCAGACGTTGGGGTTCGGCGGGTTCAACACCTGTCTGCTGTTGGAGCCCGCGCCCGCGGGGCGCCCTGGTGAAGGGGGCGGGCGGTGACGGCGCCGGCCGGGTGCGTGGTCGCCGCGCGCGGGGCGACGGGGCCGGACGGTCCGGTGCGGGCCCGGACGGTGCGGACCGGGGCGATGGACCCGGCCTGCTGGGCGGTGCTGGACGCGGTCGGTGCCGCGCTGGAGGAACTGGCCGGCGGGGCGGGGCCGGCCGTCGCGGACGGCAGCCGGGTGGGGGTGATCGTGGTGAGCGAGGAGGCGACGGCGCAGACGCTGCACCGCCTGGTCGCCGAGACCGCCTCCGGGGGCTTCTCACCCCGGCAGTTCGTGGCGGCCAGCCCCGGCACCGTGGTGGGCACCAGTTGCAGTGCCTACGGCCTCGGCGGTCCCAGCCTGCTGCTGACCATGCCGCCCGGGCGGGGCCGTCCGGTCGCCGCCGAGCTCGCCCGCCAGTGGCTGGGCGGCCGCCGTCCGCGGGCCTCGGCGGTGGCCCTGGTGCTGTG
Source organism: Kitasatospora cineracea (assembly GCF_003751605.1). Lineage (NCBI taxonomy): Bacteria > Bacillati > Actinomycetota > Actinomycetes > Kitasatosporales > Streptomycetaceae > Kitasatospora > Kitasatospora cineracea. The sequence continues at coordinate 96,373 of NZ_RJVJ01000004.1, read as the reverse complement.
CCGGCGGGCGCCCGAGGGGCACCACCTGGCCGAGTGCCTGTGGCTGGTGCCCGCCCCGCCGCCGCCCCCGCAGTCCACCCAGGACCCTGACCGGTCCGTCCACGGAGAGGAACGACCGTGAACGTCTCCACCCTCGAACCACCGCGGGTCGCCTGGCCCCCGAGCCTGCTGCCCCACCCCGGGCACCCGGCGGGCGGGACCGACCGGGCGGTGCTGCCCGACCTGGCCCGGGTGGAGGCGTTGCTGGCGCGCACCAGCGATGTCACCGGCGCCCCGGCCGGTCCCGAACTGACCGATGTGATGCGGGAGTTGGACGCGCTGTCGCTGCCGACCGGCTCGGTGGTGATGATCTCGCTGCCGAACGGGGTGCGGGTGCTGCGCTGGCTGTTCGCCGCGCTGCTGACCGGGCACGTGCCGGCGCTGGTGCCGCCGTCCACCGCGGCGGCCCGCTGGGACGAGGTGACCGCCCGGTTCCGGCCGGCCCTGGTGGTCGGCAGCCCGGCCCGGCTCGGCGGGATCACCGGGACGCCGCTGGAGGTCGCCGGGACGTGGGCGGTGCGGCCCGCCGCCGCCGTGCGGCTGCACGGGCCGGGGCAGCTGATCCTGCTGACCTCCGGGACGTCCGGGGCGGCCACCGGCTGCCTGCACGACGCGTCCGCGCTGCTGCACAACGCGGACCTGCACGCCGAGGCGCTGGGCGTCACCGGGGACGACACCCTGCTGGTGAGCCTGCCGGTGCACTACTCGTTCGCGCTGGTGGCGCAGGTGTTCGCGGCGCTGCGCACCGGCGCGGCGCTGGCGCTGTCCCGGCCGCCGTTCAGCGTCCCCGGGTACCTGGAGCAGCTGGCCGCGCACCGGGTCACCGTCTCCTCGCTGACCCCGACCCTGGTGAAGGACCTGGTGGCGGCCGGGGTCGGGACGCCGGACACCCTGCGGGTGCTGTCGGTGGGCGGGCAGGCGCTGGAACCGGCGCTGACCGCCGCGCTGCTGGCGGGCCGGCCGGGCGGCGAGCTGTACCTGACGTACGGGCTGACCGAGGCGGGCCCCCGGGTGGCGACGCTGGCCGCGCACCGGGAGCCGGCGCACCGGTACGCGTCGATCGGCCGCCCGCTGTCGGGGGTCGGCCTGTCGCTGCGCCCGGACCCCTCCGGGGGGCGGGAGCTGCTGGTGTCCTCGCCGACCGTGTACCGGGAGCGGATCGGGGCGGCCGCCCCGGGGTGCCGGCGCGGCGCGCTGGTCGCCCCCGGGGTGCTGGCCACCGGCGACCTGGCCGAGGCGGAGGACGGCTACCTGTTCGTGCGCGGCCGCACCACCGACTTCGCGGTGCTGCGCGGCGAGAAGGTGTCGCTGGCCTCGGTGCGGCGCACCGCGAAGTCGCTGGAGGGCGTGGTGCACGCGGCGACCCGGATCGACCCGGACGGCGACGCCTACCGGATCAGCCTGTTCGTCGACGGCGCCGCGCCGCCGGACGCCGCCGGGCTGCGGCGGCGGCTGAACACGCTGCTGTCCCCGCACGAGCGTCCCGCCGAGGTAGAGGTGCTGCCGGCTCCCGCCGACATGTTGCTCAAGTGAGCGCCGCCCCGAAGTCGTGGTGCGGCTGGCGGCCGCCGACCTGCTGCCCGGACGGGCGGCCCGGCGGCCCCGGCCACCGTCACCCGGCCCTCGCCTCCCCGTTCCCCGGCGGCCCGGCCGCCCGGCCCGCCGCCCCCTCCTCCCCTCAGGAAAGGCACAGGACGACACCGTGACCACGACTCCCGGCGGGTTCGCCGACGGCTGGACGCCGCCCGCGCTGGCCCCCTTCCACTGGCACACCTACGACGTCGGCTCGGTCCTGCCGGCCGGCTGGCGGGAGGAGCTGCTGTCGCTGGCCGCCGCCGAGTCGGTGCGCCACGACTTCCGGCCGACCATGAGCTCGGCCCGGGAGCGCACCGGCACGGTGATCCGGCTGGAGACCGTCAACGGCGAGACGCTGCAGCAGCGCGCGCCCTGGCTGGAGCGGCTGTACCTGGGCTGGTTCCGGGCGCTGGCCGAGCGCACCATCGGCGAGGCCCTGCACCCCACCAGCACCGCGAACCGCTCGCTGAGCCTGAACGTGCTGCGCGGCGACGGCGAGCGCTACCCCTGCCACGTGGACAGCAACCCCGCGCAGGGCCTGCTGTACCTGACCGACTGCACCGAGGAGACCGGCGGCGGCCTGGTGGTGGCCCGCGACCGCACCGCCCGCGACGTCGCGGAGGTGGACCGGGACGCCGGGGTGATCTACCCGCGGGCCGGGCAGCTGTACTTCTTCGACGCCCGCGCGCACGCGCACTACGTGCAGCCGATGCGCGACCCGGACGGCCTGCGGGCCGTGGTGACGATGAACTACTACTCGCAGTCCTGCCCCGAGTCGGTGCGCCCGGCCGGGCTGGACGACCAGCTGTTCGCCGCCGCCGCGGCGCGCTGAGCGGGCGGGGGAGGAGCACGTGTCCATCCGGGTGCTGTCCCACCGGGACGTCCACCGGCTGCTGCCGCCCGCGGAGTGCGCGGCGGCGATGCGGGAGGCGCTGACCGCGCTGGCGGCCGGGCGGATCCACCAGCCCGACCGCCGCCCGGTGCTGGACCCGCCCGGCGCGGCCGGCCTGCTCGGCCTGATGCCCGCCTACCTGGCGGGGGACGAGCCGGCCTACGGGCTGAAGGCGGTCACGCTCTTCCCCGGGAACACCGCCCGCGGCCTGGACAGCCACCAGGGCGCGGTGCTGCTCTTCGACGGCGCCACCGGGCGGGCCCGGGCCCTGCTGGACGCCTCCGCGGTGACCGAGGTGCGCAGCGCCGCGGTGACCGCGGTGGCCACCGACCTGCTGGCGCGCCGGGACGCCCGGGTGCTGGCGGTGGTGGGCACGGGTGTCCAGGGCCGGGCACACGTGCGGGCGCTGGCCGGGGTGCGCGGCTTCGAGCGGATCCGGGTCGCGGCCCGGGACGCGGCGAAGACCCGGCGGGTGTGCGCCGAACTGGCGGCGGAGCTGGGGCGGCCGGTCGAGCCCTGCTCGAGCGTGCGCGAGGCGGTGGCCGGCGCGGACGTGGTGGTGACCGCGACCGACGCGGCCGAGCCGGTGCTGCGCCGGGAGTGGCTCGCGCCGGGCTGCCACGTCAACGCGGTCGGCTCGGCGGTGGCGACCACCCGGGAGCTGGACGGGGCGACGATGGCGGCCTGCGACGTGTTCTGCGATTCCGTCGCCGCGGTGCGCGCCGAGGCCGGAGACTATCTGCTGGCGCTGCGCGAGGGCGCGGTCGGACCGGACCTGCTGCGGGCCTCGCTCGGGGAGGTGCTGACCGGGGCGGCCGCCGGGCGGAGCGGGCCGGAGCGGCTCACGCTCTTCGAGTCGGTCGGCCTGGCCGCCTGGGACCTGGTCGCGGCGCTGCACGCGGTGGCCCGGGCCGAACGGCTGGGCGCCGGGAGCGTCGTGCCGTACTGACCCACGAGGCCGGCGGCACGGACACACGAATCGACAACAGGAGAAAAGTCACCGATGACGGCACGTCAGCAGGACACCCTCGACCACGACGCCGCCTCCCCGCGCGGGTCGGACGGCGCGCGGGCGCTGGTGGAACGGGTGGACCGCTACTGCGACGCCGCGCCCCGACTGGGCGGGCGCGCCGAGGAGTTCGGTCCGTTCACGCTCTTCGTCCGGGAGGACGGCGGCGCCCCCTACTACGCCCGGCCCCGGCCGGGGGCCGGCGGGCAGCCGGCCGCCGCGGACGTGGCCGCGGTGCTGGAGCGGCAGCGCGAACTCGGGGTGCCGCAGGCCTTCGAGTGGATCGGGGAGCTGGCCCCGGGGCTGCGCGGGCTGCTGGAGCAGGCGGGCCTGACCGTCTCCGAGCACCCGCTGCTGGCGCTGTCCCTGACGGACCGTCCGGCGCCCGCCCCGTCCGGCTCCGGGTACCCGGTGCGGCTGGTGGACGCGGACGCGCCGGAGCTGGCCGAGGCGGTCGCGGCGCAGTACCTGGGCTTCGGCGCGCCCGGGACGGCGGTCGGCGACGCCGGGACCGGGGAACTGGCCGCGGAGGCCGGGGCCCGGGAGGCGGACGGCACGGTCGGCCGGGCCCGGGCCCGGCTGCGGTCGGGCGCGACGGTCTTCGCGGCGGCCCTGCACGAGGGGCGGCCGGTCGCGGCCGGCCAGCACAACCCGGTGGACGGCGCGAGCGAGATCGTCGGGGTGGCGACGCTGCCCGCGCACCGGCGCCGCGGGCTGGGCCTGGCGGTGACCGAGGCGCTGCTGGCCGACGCGGCCGCGCGCGGCGCCCGGACGGTGTTCCTGTCGGCGTCGGACGAGGACGTGGCGCGGATCTACGCCTCGGCCGGGTTCCGTCCGGTGGGAACGGCCCTGGTCGCGGAGCGGGAGGACGCGGGCTGAGCGGGGCGGTCCGCCGCCGGGGCCCGGCGGCGGACCGGGTCCGGGCGGACCCGAGCGGGAGTCGACGCGCACTGACCACAGTCGGACACGCATTCGACCACTGCGCATTCGGGGGAATCCGTGATCTCGCGTCGTACCGTCCTCAGAGCCGGCGTGGCAGCCGGCACCACGCTCGGCTCCGCCGGGCTGCTGCTCCCGGCCCTCACCGACGTCGCCCAGGCCGCCGACCTCGACGCGGCGAGCATCCCCCGGTTCACCCGGGCGATGCCCCTGTCGCCGGTGCTCCGGCCGAGCCTGCAGTCGAGCGGCGCGGCCTTCTACCGGATGACGATGCGGGAGACCACCGCGGAGATCGTGCCGGGCCTGCGCACCCGGGTCCGCACCTTCAACGGCAGCTTCCCCGGCCCGGTGGTCCGGGCCGTCTCGGGCCGGCCGGTGGTCATCGTCCAGACCAACGCGCTGGACGTCGACACCGCGATCCACCTGCACGGCGGGCACGTGCCGCCGGAGAGCGACGGCGCGCCGATGGACCTGGTCCCGGCGCGCGGCGGCAGCCGGGCGTACGTCTACCCGAACCAGCAGCCGCACGCGAACCTGTGGTTCCACGACCACGCCCACCACATGGAGTCGGAGAACGTCTTCCGCGGCCTGACCGCCCTCTACCTGATCACCGACGACATCGAGCGGGGCCTGAACCTGCCGTCCGGGGACCAGGACGTCCCGATCGCGCTGCGCGACGCCCGCTTCGACAGCGACGGCCAGTTCGTCTACGTGATGGGCGACTTCCAGCAGCGCAACGTCATCCTGGCCAACGGCAGCGCCTGGCCGTACTTCGAGGTCGAGGCCCGCACGTACCGCCTGCGCCTGTTCAACACCTCCAACCAGCGGTTCTTCAAGATCGGGCTCTCCGACGGCTCGGAGTTCACCCAGATCGGCTCGGACGGCGGGCTGCTGGCCGCGCCCTTCCCGACCACCTCGCTGCCGCTCTCGCCCGGCGAGCGCGCGGACGTCGTCGTCGACTTCTCCCGCTACCCGGTCGGCACCCGGCTGGTGCTGTCCAACGGGCAGGACGGCCCGGACGCGCTGACCGCGCAGCTGCTCCAGTTCCGGGTGGTCGCCGCCAAGGGCCCGGACACCAGCACCGTCCCGGACGTGCTGCGCACGCTGCCCGCGCTGCCGCCGGCCACCGCGTTCCGCGACGTCGCGCTCAGCATGGACGAGGGGCCGGTCGCCCCGGGCACCGAGCCGCAGGGCTACATCAACGGGCGGGTCTACGACCCGGACCGGGTCGACACCGTGATCCCCTACGGCTCGACCGAGGTGTGGACCGTCACCAACACCAACCGCTTCGTCCCGCACAACCTGCACATCCACCTGGTGCAGTTCCGGGTGCTGGAGCGCAACGGCCGGCCGGTGGTCTCGGGCCCGGAGAGCGGCCTGAAGGACACCGTCTCGCTGTTCCCCGGCGAGACGGTGAAGCTGCAGGCCACCTTCACCGGCTACCGCGGCCGGTACCTGTACCACTGCCACCTGATCGACCACGCGGCGATGGGCATGATGGCGACCATGCAGATCGTCTGACCCGCCCCCGGGCCGGGAACCGCGTGCGGCGGCCCCGGCCCGGGCCGGTTCAGTCCTCCAGCGGGACGATCTCCAGGCCGGCCAGCACCGCCGGGTCGGAGACCACCTCGATGGCGGTGATCCGGCCGCCGCCGATGGTGAAGCGCAGCGCGCCGCGGAGTATCCCCTCGGGCGCCCAGACCGCGTGGACGGCGCCGCCGACCAGCGCGGTGCGCGCGCCCTGGGCGCGGCCCAGGAACGCGCCCAGCACGCTCTCCCGGCCGCGCAGCTCCTCGACCGGCCCCAGCAGCGGGACGGCGCGGTCGGCGCGCACCACCACCTCGGGGTCGAGCACCTCCAGCAGGGCGTCGAAGTCGCCGCCGCGGGCGGCGGTCAGGAAGGCGTCGACCACCTCGCGGCGCCGCACCGGGTCGGGGGCCTCGGGGGGCGTGCGGCCCTGCACCCGGCGGCGGGCCCGGCTGGCCAGCTGGCGGGCGGAGGCCGGGGTGCGCTCCAGGATCAGCGCGATGTCGTCGAAGGGCACCGCGAACAGGTCGTGCAGGACGAAGGCCAGCCGCTCGGCGGGCGCCAGGGTGTCCAGCACGACCAGCAGCGCGAGGCCGACCGAGTCGGCGAGCAGGGCCTCGTCCTCGGGCCCGGCGGTGCCGTCGACGGCGGCGTTCCCGTCCCCGGGCCGCAGCTCGAAGGACTCCTCGCGGCGGGAGGTGCGCGAGCGCAGCAGGTCAAGGCAGACCCGGCCGACCACGGTGGTCAGCCAGCCCGCCAGGTTCTCCACCCCGCCGGTGTCGGAGCGCTCCAGCCGCAGCCACGCCTCCTGGACGGCGTCGTCCGCCTCGGCCGACGAGCCGAGCATCCGGTAGGCCACCGCTCTGAGGTGGTCCCGGTGCGTCTCGAAGCGGTCGGCCAGGAACTCTTTCTCGTCCATCCGTGCTCTCTCGTCGCGGGCCTGCCGGTGGCGCGGCGGAACACCTCGGTCCGCCCCGGCCGCCCGGCGGCCGGGGGTGCTCGCGGCGGTCGCCCGGCCCGCTTCCCCCGGCGCCGGGCACCGGTCACGATACGCGGGGCGCGGCGGCTCGGGGGAGGGTCGACCGGTACCCGAGGCGGGGATGCTGCACTGGGCAGCCCCGTCGTCCGCACCGGGCCGTCACACCGGCGCCCTCCCGTCCGTCATCCCCCCGCAGACCCGAGCAAGGATTGAGGCCGATGGACGGACAGGAGTTCCTCGCGGCGCGGTTCGACGGCCACCGCGACCGGCTGGCGGCGCTGGCCCGCCGGATGCTGGGCTCCGAGGAGGGGGCCGAGGCCGCGCTGCGGGAGGCCCGGCGCCGGCTGGCCGGACCGGTCGGCGAACAGCAGCTCGTGCACTGGCTGTCGATGCTGGTGGGGCGGGTGTGCGTGGACGCGCTGCGCGAGCGGCGCGGGGCCGGCGGCCGCCCGCCCCGCAGCGCGGGCGCGGGGGCCGGCGCGGTCGGGCCGGCCCTGCTGGTGGTGCTGGAGTCGCTGGAGCCCGCGCAGCGGCTGGCGCTGGTGCTGCGCGACCTGTACGCGGTGCCGTTCGATGAGATCGCCCGGCTGCTGGGGCACGGCCCGGAGGACGTCTGGCTGATGGTCGAGCTGGCGCACCGGCGGATCCGGGCCGGGGCCCCGCCGCGCGACCTCGACCCGGCGGCCCGGGGCCGGGTGGTCGAGGCGTTCCTGGCCGCGGCCCGGGAGGGCGACCCGGACGCCCTGCACGGGGTGCTGGCCCCGGACGTGGTGGCCCGCTCGGACGACGGCTCGGCGGTGGTGCGCGGCGCGGACGCGGTGGTGCCGGCCGCGGCCTCCTTCGCCCGCACGGCCCGGATCGCCCGGCCGGTGCTGGCCGAGGGCGGCGCGGACGTGGTGGCGGGGGAGGGCCGCCAGCGCCGGGTGATGGCGTTCGGGATCGTCAACGAGATGATCGTCGAGATCGAGGTGGTGACCGACCCCGCCCGGCTGGAGCGGATGGAGCTGGCCCCGCCCGGCTGAGCGCCGCTACCCGGGCCGGACCGCCGCGTCCAGCGGCCGCGACCGGTCGTCCGGCGCTCCTCGAGCAGGTCTGGAGGCGGGGCCTGGACAGTCGTACCGGAACCGGGGCTCCCCCCGGGGAACGACGACGAGGGGATGGACATGTCTGGCTCACGTACGCTCTGGCGGGCGGCCCTGCTGGCCGCGGTGGCCGTGGTCGGGGTGGCCGGCACCTCGATACCGGCGTCGGCCACGCCGAGCCTCCAGGTCATCGCGGACCACCTGAAGAACCCGCGCAAGATCACCGTGCAGTGGAACGGCACCATCCTGGTCGCCGAGGCCGGCGAGGGCCTGCCGGGCTGCGCCGCGGGCCAGACCTGCGCCGCGCCGACCGGCGCGGTCTACCGGGTCCAGGGCACCAGCCAGGGGCGCGTGGTGACCGGCCTGCCGTCGGCGGCCACCATCTCCACCACGCCGGGCTCGCCGGTCCAGGCCATGGGCCCGGTCCAGGTCTTCCCGGACTACTACAACGGCGGCTACACCGTCATCAACGGCTACGACGGCACCACCGGCACCCGGGCGGCGCTCGGTGCGGACGGCGCCAAGCTCGGCACCATCGAGCGGACCTCGGACGGCTCGGTCGTCGCCGACCTGACCGCCTACGAGACCCAGTTCTCGCCGGACGGCCGCGGCCCGGAGAGCAACCCGTACGGCTTCGCGCCCTCCGGCAGCGACTGGCTGGCGATCGACGCGGCCGGCAACGACGTGGTGAAGGTCTCCGGCTCGACCCTGAGCACCCGGGCCCTGCTGCCGGACAACCAGACCGCCAACGGCCCGGTCCAGTCCGTGCCGACCGCGATCGTCCCGGGCCAGAACGGCACCTACTACATCGCCGACATGGGCGGCATGCAGCCGGGCGCCTCGCGGATCTGGAAGCTCACCCCCGGCCAGCAGCCGCAGGTCCTCGCCAGCGGGCTGACCAACCTGATCGACCTGACCACCGACAACAGCGGCAACCTGGTCGCGCTGTCGCTGACCACCGGCTTCGGCGCCAACGGCCCGCTGCCCGGCGCGCTGTTCCGGGTCGACCCGTGCTCCGGCGCGGTCAACGAGATCCCCAGCGGCGGCCTGCTGAACATGCCCACCGGCGTGGCGGTCGGCCCGCAGGGCCAGATCTACATCTCCAACAACGGCAGCACCACCGACGGCCAGCTGGTGCGCCTGCGCTCCTGACCGGGGCGCGGCGGCGGCCGTGACCGCGCGAACGGAGAGCGGGGCCCCGTCCGGCCCCGCTCTCCGTTCGAGTGCCGTTCGAGCGCGACCCAGGCGGTGCTGCCGGAACCGGGGCTACGTTCCGGGAAGCGGTGGCCGGGAACGAGTCCGGCCCGCGTGCCGACCGTCCCGGGGAGAGCGCCATGACCGATCACGCCGCCACGTCCGTGTCCGAGCCCCGGACGGGGGTGTGGTTCATCGGCGCCCGGGGGTCCGTCGCCACCACGGCGGTCGCGGGCTGCGCGGCGGTGGCCGCCGGCCTCGAACCGCCGACCGGGCTGCTCACCCAGGCCCCGGAGTTCGCCGCGGCCGAGCTGCCCGCGCTGTCCTCGCTGGTCTTCGGCGGCCACGACCTGGACGGCTCCCCGCTGTTCAAGCGCGCCGAGGAACTGGCCGAGCAGGGCGTGCTGCCGCACCGGCTGCCCGCCGCGGTGGCGGGCGAGCTGGCCGCCGCCGACGCCCGGATCCGGCCCGGCGGCCCGCTGCCCGGCGACCCGCGCGGCGACGAGGAGCTGATCGAGGCGTTCCGCGCCGACCTCGCCGACTTCGTCCGCACCGAGCGGCTGGCCCGCGCGGTGGTGGTCAACGTCGCCTCCACCGAACCGGTGCCCGATCCCGACGCCCCCCGGCTGCCGGCCAGTTCGCTGTACGCGGCGGCGGCGCTGCGGGCCGGCTGCGGCTACCTCAACTTCACCCCGTCCGCGGGCCTGCACCACCCGGCGCTGCGGGCGGACGCCGAACGCTCCGGCCTGCCGCACGCCGGGCGGGACGGCAAGACCGGGCAGACGCTGCTGCGCGCCGCCCTGGCGCCGATGTTCCGCCAGCGGGCGCTGGACGTGCGGGCCTGGTCGGGCGCCAACCTGCTCGGCGGCGGCGACGGCGCCGCGCTCGCCGACCCGGCCGCCGCGGCGGCCAAGAACACCGGCAAGGCCCGGGTGCTGCGGGAGAACCTCGGCACCGTCCCGCAGGGGCAGGTCCGGATCGACGACGTGCCCGCCCTCGGCGACTGGAAGACCGCCTGGGACCACATCGCCTTCGACGGCTTCCTCGGCACCCGGATGGTGCTGCAGACCATCTGGCAGGGCTGCGACTCGGCGCTCGCCGCCCCGCTGGTGCTCGACCTGGCCCGGCTGGTGGCCCGCGCCCACCAGGCCGGCATCTCCGGCCCGCTGCCGCAGCTCGGCTTCTACTTCAAGGACCCCGACGGCGGCCCGGCGGCGCTGGCCGAGCAGTACGCGGCCCTGCTCGACTTCGCCGCCGCGCTCGGGGCGGCCCGGTGAGCCGGGCCCGCGCCTGGGCGGAACTGCTGCGGGTCTCGGCCCTGTGCACCGTCCCCGGCGACGCGCTGGCCGGCGCCGCCGCCGCCGGGGCCCGCCCCGGCCGGGGCACCGCGCTGGCGGTCGGCTCCTCGCTCTGCCTCTACCAGGCCGGCATGGCCCTCAACGACTGGGCGGACCGCGCCGAGGACGCCGCCGAGCGCCCCGCCCGGCCGATCCCCTCCGGCCGGATCGCCCCCGGCGCGGCGCTGGCCGCCGCCGCCGGGCTGACCGCGGCCGGCGTCGCCCTGGCCGGCTGCGCGGGCCGCGCCGCCGGGGCCACCGCCGCCGCGCTGGCCGCCACCGTCTGGGCGTACGACCTCGGGCTCAAGCACACCCCGGCCGGCCCGGCCGCGATGGCCGCGGCCCGCTCGCTGGACCTGCTGCTGGGCGCCGCGGCCACCCGCCCGGCCGGCCTGCGGGCCGCGCTCGGCCCGGCGGCCGTGCTCGGCGGGCACACCCTGGCGGTCACCGCGGTCTCCCGGCGGGAGACCACCGGCGGCTCGACGGCCGCGCCGCTGGCGGCGCTCGCCGCGACCGCCGTGGCCGGGGCGCTGGCCGGCCGGCCGGAGCGCCGGGCCGCAGCCGCGACCGGGGCCCGCCGGGCCCTGGCCCTGGTGCCGACCGGGTTCGCCGCCTCCTACGCGGCCACCGCGGCCCGGCCGCTGCTGCACGCCGCGCTCAACCCGTCGCCGCAGCTCACCCAGCGGGCGGTGGGCGGCGGCATCCGGGCGATGATCCCGCTGCAGGCCGCGCTCGCCGCCCGGGCCGGGGCCGCGGGCAGCGCGGCGGCGCTGGCCGCCGTGGTGCCGCTGGCCCGCGCCCTGGCCCGGAAGGTCAGCCCGACATGAGCCTGCTGCTGGGCTACGGCACCAACGGGCTGACCGACCTGCGCCTGGACGACGCGCTGGCGCTGCTCGCCGACCTGGGCTACGACGGCGTCGGACTGACCCTCGACCACATGCACCTCGACCCGCTGGCCCCCGACCTGGCCGCCCGCACCGGGCGGCTGGCCCGGCAGCTGGAGCGGCTCGGCCTGCGGGCCGCGGTGGAGACCGGCGCCCGCTACGTGCTCGACCCGCGGCGCAAGCACGGCCCGACCCTGCTGGACGCCGACCCGGCCGCCCGGGCCGCCCGCACCGCTCTGCTGGTCACCGCCGTGCGGGTGGCCGCCGAGCTCGGCGCGTCCGCCGTGCACTGCTTCAGCGGCGTCCTGCCGCCCGGCACCGACCCGGACACCGGGCGGCAGCGGCTGGCCGCGGCCCTCGAACCGGTGCTGGCGGCGGCCGGGCGGGCCGGCGTCCCGCTCGCCCTCGAACCGGAGCCGGGCCAGCTGGTGGAGACCCTCGCCGACTTCCACCGGCTGCGCACCGCGCTCGGCGACCCGCCGGAGCTCGGGCTGACCCTCGACGTCGGGCACTGCCAGTGCCTGGAGGAGGACTCCCCGGCCGACTGCGTCCGGGCGGCCGCCCCGTGGCTGCGGCACGTCCAGATCGAGGACATGCGCCGCGGGGTGCACGAGCACCTGCCGTTCGGGGAGGGCGAGATCGACTTCCCGCCGGTGCTGGCGGCGCTGGACGCCGTCGGCTACCGCGGGCTGACGGTCGTCGAACTGCCCCGGCACTCCCACGCCGGCCCGGACCTGGCGGCGCGCTCCCTGAGGTTCCTGCGAGACGGAGGCATCCGATGACCACCACCGCGACCGCACCGGACGGCCTGCGCGACACGCTGCCGCCGTCCGCGCTGGCCTGGTTCGACGAGGCGCTGGCCCGGGCGGCGTCCGCCGGGGCGGGCGGGCCCGCCGCCTGGGAGCCGCGCTTCGCCGAGGCCGGCCGCCGGTGCGGCCCGGCCGCCGCGGACGCCGTCCGGACCGCCCTGCTGCGCGCCGCCCGGCCCGGCCCGGCGGACACCGCCCGGCTCTACCGGCACGGGTCGGCGGCCGAGCGGCGGGCCGTCCTGCTCGCCCTGCCGGACCTGGGCCTCGCCCCGGCCGAGGGGCTCGCGCTGGTCGAGGACGCGCTGCGGGCCAACGACACCTCGCTGGTGGCCGCCGCCGTCGGCCCGTTCGCGGCCGCCCACCTGCCCGCGCACGCCTGGCGGCACGCCGTCCTGAAGTGCCTGTTCACCGGCGTCCCGGTGGCCGCCGTCGCGGGCCTCGCCGACCGCTCCCGGGGCGACGGCGAACTGGCCCGGATGCTCACCGACTACGCGGCCGAGCGGAGCGCCGCCGGACGGCCGGTGCCCGACGACGTCCGCCGCGTCCTGGCCCTGACCGAGGTGTGAGGAGAACACCCATGCGCATCTTCGACCCCCACATCCACATGACCTCCCGGACCACCGACGACTACGAGGCGATGCGCGCCGCCGGCGTGCTGGCCGTCGTCGAGCCCGCGTTCTGGCTGGGCCAGCCGCGGACCTCGCCCGCCAGCTTCTACGACTACTTCGACGCCCTGCTGGGCTGGGAGCCGTTCCGGGCCGCCCAGTTCGGCGTCGCGCACCACTGCGCGCTGGCGCTCAACCCGAAGGAGGCCAACGACCCGCGCTGCACGGAGGTCCTCGAGGAGCTGCCCCGCTACCTGGTGAAGGACTCCGTGGTCGCGGTCGGCGAGATCGGCTACGACTCGATGACGCCCGCCGAGGACCACGCGCTGGCCGCCCAGCTGCAGCTCGCCGCCGACCACGGCCTGCCCGCGCTGGTGCACACCCCGCACCGGGACAAGCTCACCGGCCTGCGCCGCACCGTCGACGTGGTCCGCGAGTCGGCCCTCGACCCCGAGCGGGTACTGCTCGACCACCTCAACGAGACCACCGTCGAGGCGGCCAAGGACGCCGGCTGCTGGCTCGGCTTCTCCGTCTACCCGGACACCAAGATGGACGAGCAGCGCATGGTGGCGATCCTCGCCGAGTACGGGCCCGAGCGGGTGCTGGTCAACTCGGCCGCCGACTGGGGCCGCAGCGACCCGCTGAAGACCGTGCGCACCGGCGAGGCGATGCTGCGCGCCGGGTTCTCCGACGACGACGTCGACCGGGTGCTGTGGCGCAACCCGGTGGAGTTCTACGGCCTCGGCGGCCGCCTGGACCTCGGCCCGGCCGCCGCCGCGGGCGCCCTGCACGAGGGCAACTCGGTGCTGCGCGGGGGCGAGTAGCCGATGCGCTTCGCCCACCCGGACGGCTCCACCGTCCACCTCGCCTACTGCACCAACGTGCACCGCGCCGAGACCTACGAGGGCGTGCTCGCCCAGCTGGGCGAGCACTGCGAACCGGTGCGGCGGCGGCTGGGCGCGGACCGGCTGGGCGTCGGGCTCTGGCTGGCCGCGGACGCCGCCCGCGCGCTCACCGCCGACCGGCGGCTGGTGGACGCGCTGCGCGCCGAACTCGACCGGCGCGGCCTGGAGGTCGTCACCCTCAACGGCTTCCCGTACCGCGGCTTCGGCGCCGAGGTGGTCAAGTACCGCGTCTACCGGCCCGACTGGACCCACCCGCAGCGCCTGGCCTACACCCTGGACCTGGCCCGGCTGCTGGCCGCGCTGCTGCCCGAGGACGTCACCGAGGGCACCGTCTCCACCCTGCCGCTGGCCTGGCGCGCGCCCTTCGGCGCCGTCGACGCCGAGACCGCCCGGGCCGCGCTGGCCGAGCTCGGCGACCGGCTGGACGAGCTCGCCGAGCGCACCGGCCGCTCGATCCGGGTCGGCCTCGAACCGGAACCGGGCTGCGCCGTCGAGACCACCGCGGACGCGGTCGGCCCGCTGCAGGCGGTCGGCTCGCCCCGGGTCGGGATCTGCGTGGACACCTGCCACCTCGCCACCTCCTTCGAGGACCCGGCCGCCGCCCTCGGCCGGCTGGCCGCGGCCGGCGTGCCGGTGGTCAAGGCGCAGCTGTCCGCCGCGCTGCACGCCGAGCACCCCGACCGGCCGGAGGTCCGCGCCGCGCTCGCCGAGTTCGCCGAGCCGCGCTTCCTGCACCAGACCCGCACCCGCGGGCCCGGCGGGCTGCTCGGCACCGACGACCTCGGCCAGGCCCTGGCCGGGCGGCTGCCGGGCGGCGCCCCGTGGCGGGTGCACGTGCACGTCCCGCTGCACGCCGAGCCGGACGGGCCGCTGGCCTCCACCCTGCCGGTGCTGCGCGGCGCGCTGGCCGGCCTGGTCGGCGGCGAGCGGGCGCTCACCCGGCACCTGGAGGTGGAGACCTACACCTGGCAGGCGCTGCCGCCCGGCCTGCGCCCGCGCACCGACGCCGAACTCGCCGACGGCATCGCCGCCGAACTCGCCCTCGCCCGCGACCTGCTGGTCGACCTGGGACTCAAGGAGTCGCCGTGACCGCCGCCCCGAACCCGCTGCTGGTGCTGGACGTGGTCGGCCTCACCCCGGGCCTGCTCGCGCACATGCCCGCCCTGAGCGCCTTCGCCCGCGCCGGCTCCACCGCCCCGCTGGACCCGGTGCTGCCCGCCGTGACCTGCACCGCCCAGGCCACCTTCCTGACCGGCGCCACCCCGGCCGGGCACGGCGTCGTCGGCAACGGCTGGTACTTCCGCGACCTCGGCGAGGTGCTGCTGTGGCGGCAGCACAACGCCCTGGTGCAGGGCGAGAAGCTGTGGGACGAGGCCCGGCGCGCCCACCCCGGCTACACCGTCGCCAACATCTGCTGGTGGTACGCGATGGGCGCCGACACCGACTTCACCGTCACCCCCCGGCCGGTCTACTACGCGGACGGCCGCAAGGAGCCCGACTGCTACACCCGGCCCGCCGAGCTGCACGACGAACTGGTCGGCCTGTTCGGCCCGTTCCCGCTGTTCCAGTACTGGGGGCCGGGCGCGGGCCTGGCCTCCAGCCGCTGGATCGCCGAGGCCACCGGGCACGTGCTGCGCACCCGCCGCCCCGACCTGACGCTCTGCTACCTGCCGCACCTCGACTACGACCTGCAGCGCTTCGGCCCCGACGACCCCCGCTCGCACCGGGCCGCCGCCGAGCTCGACGAGGTGGTGGCGCCGCTGCTGGAGGAGGCCCGCGCCCTGGGCCGCGGCGTGGTGGTGCTGTCCGAGTACGGCATCACCCGGGCCACCCGCCCGGTCGACGTCAACCGGGCGCTGCGCCGCGCCGGGCTGCTGGAGGTGCACACCCAGGACGGCATGGAGTACCTGGACCCGGCGGCCTCCCGGGCGTTCGCGGTGGCCGACCACCAGGTCGCGCACGTCTACGTCCGCCGCCCCGAGGACCTGGAGGCGGCCCGGGCCGCGCTCGCCGGCCTGCCCGGCGTCGACCTGCTGCTCGACGAGCGGGGCAAGAAGGAGCACGGCCTGGACCACCCGCGGGCGGGCGAGCTGGTGGCGGTCGCCGAACCGGACGCCTGGTTCACCTACTACTACTGGCTGGACGACGCCCGGGCCCCCGACTTCGCGCGGCTGGTCGAGATCCACCGCAAGCCCGGCTACGACCCGGCCGAGCTGTTCATGGACCCCGAGGACCCGTACGTGCGGGTGCGGGCCGCCGCGGCGCTGGCCCGCAAGAAGGCCGGCCTGCGCTACCGGATGGCGGTCGTCCCTCTCGACCCCGCCCCGGTGCGGGGCAGCCACGGGCGCCTGCCGGAGCGGGACGAGGACGGCCCGGTGGTGCTGTGCTCCGAACCCGGGGCGCTCGACGGGCGGGTGCACGCCACCGAGGTGAAGCGGCTGCTGCTGCGACTGGCCGGACTGTGAGCCGGGGGCCGCGGCCCCCGGTCCGGACGACACGACACACACGACGCACGAGGAGCGGACAGATGGACGGATCCACCCTGCGGGTGGCGGTGGCGGGGGCCGGCATCGGCGGCCTGGCGGCGGCGGCGGCGCTGCGGCGGGCCGGGTTCGACCCCCAGGTGTACGAGCAGGCGCCGGTGCTCTCCGAGGTCGGGGCGGGCCTGCACCTGGCCCCCAACGGGAGCCGGCTGCTGCACCGCCTCGGCCTGGCCGGGCGGCTGCGGGAGGTCGCGGTGCGGCCGCAGACCCTGCAGGTGCGGCTGTGGGACAGCGGCCGGACGGTGGCGGCCCAGCCGATGGGCGCGGCCTGGGAGGCGGAGTTCGGCGCCCCGCACTACACCCTGCACCGGGCCGACCTGCACCGGATCCTGGCCGACCAGGTGCCGGCCGGATCGGTGCACCTGGGCCTGCGCTGCACCGGCTTCGCGGAGGACGCGGACGGGGTGCGGATCGACTTCGCCGACGGCACCAGCCGCCGGGCCGACGTGCTGGTCGGCGCGGACGGCGTGCACTCGGTGGTGCGCCGGGCGCTGGCCGGGGACGAGCGCCCGGTGTTCGCGGGCACCGCGGCCGTCCGCGGCGTGGTGCCCGCCGAGCTGGTGCCGGACCTCTCCGCGGAGCACATGTACATCTGGACCGGCCCGGACGCCCGGGTGCTGGCCTGCCCGGTGCGGGCGGGCCGGGAGATGTCCTTCGTCGCGGTGGTGCCGGACACCGGCACCGCCGGGGACTCCTGGAGCCGGCGGGCCGACCCGGCGGACCTGGCGGCGGCCTTCGCCGACTGGGACCCGGCGGTCCGCCGCCTGCTGGCCGCGGCCACCGGGGCCGGCCACTGGTCGCTGTTCGACCGCGAGCCGCTGGCGCGCTGGAGCACCGCCCGCACCACCCTGCTCGGGGACGCGGCGCACCCGATGCTGCCGCACTACGGGCAGGGCGCCAGCCAGGCGTTCGAGGACGCGGTCGTGCTGGCCTCCTGCCTGGCCGGCCGCGGCGAGGGCCCGGAGGGCGTCGCCGGGGCGCTGGCCCGCTACCAGGAGCTGCGCCTGGAGCACACCTCGCGGGTGCGCGCGGAGTCGCTGGGCGGCGGCTCGCAGCGCCTGGGCGGGCGCCGGGAGGGCGAGGTGTCCTCGATGGTGCAGGACATCGCCTGGGTGCAGCGCCACGACGTGGAGCGGGAGCCGGCGCAGGCCGCGGCGAGGTAGCGGGACCCACCCCCGACGGGGCGGCAGCGGCGCACCGGGCGCCGCCGCCGCCCCGTTTCCGCGTGTTCGGCGCGGGCCGTTCTCCAGCAACCTCCGATCGGAATTCCGGAGACGGTCGAGAGAACTCCGTGAGTCTGAAGATGTCCGTTCGAGCAGTGGTCGACACGATGTCGAAAGGTTCTCATGCCCGTGGAAAACAGCGATTCCCCGGCCTCGGCGCCCGGGCGGAACCTGCGGATCGCCACGCGCAGCCGCGCCGACAACTGGAAGAAACCCCCGCGCCGCATCGAGATCTCCGAGTGCATCACCTGCGACACGTGCCTGCGCAGCTGCCCGGAGGAGTTCGGCGCCATCTTCGACCGCGGCCTCGACGTCGTGATCATTCCCGAGCTGTGCTCGGGCTGCCCCTCCTGCGTACTGGAATGCCCCGTCGACTGCATCTACGTCGACGAGGACTGGAAGCCCACCGACGACGCGATGTGGAACCACATCGAACTCACCGCAGAAGGTGCCGCATGACCGAGTCCGCGCCGCGCGACCTCTCGCGTCGCAGTGCCAACGCCCGCAAGCGCCTCAGCCGCCGCCCCAGCCGGCTGGGCACCGTGGCCGGTGCCGCCGTCAAGCCGGACCGGGTGCGCGAGGAGGACGCCGGCTTCCCCGGCCTGCTCGCCGAGGTCTGGCGCAAGGCCGGCCGGGCCGCCGACACCCGGGCGGCCCTCGACGTCCTGCTCACCCTCGACGGCCGGGTCCCGGCCGAGGTCCAGCTGGGCGGCCTGCGCTCGGCGGACGCCGCCGCGCTGCGGATCGTGGCCGGCCTGGGCCGGGCCGAGCAGCACACCGGGGCCGACGAGGACGCGGACGCCGCCGCGGACGGGCGCGGCGCGTTCCTCGGCGAGCTGGGCCTGACCACCAGCGGCCGGGTCGTGGTGCGGGTCCCCTCCCGCCCGCCGCTGGCCAAGCAGCACAAGCTGGTCTCCGGCGTCCTGCGGCTGTCCTGGACCGAGCAGCACCTGGCCGACTTCCAGCGCGAGCTGGCCGCGGCCGAGCAGCGCTT
The DNA here is from genome assembly GCF_003751605.1 of Kitasatospora cineracea. Taxonomy (NCBI): domain Bacteria; kingdom Bacillati; phylum Actinomycetota; class Actinomycetes; order Kitasatosporales; family Streptomycetaceae; genus Kitasatospora; species Kitasatospora cineracea. The sequence continues at coordinate 77,837 of NZ_RJVJ01000004.1, read as the reverse complement.
CGCCGACGCCGCCGCGGACAGCCGCCGCTGGCTGGAGCGCCAGGGCCCGGAGGGCCGCGACGCGCTGCTCGCCCAGCTGACCGAGGCCGCCCAGCGCACCGCCCCGTTCATGCTGTACATCGAGGACAACCAGTACACGAACTTCCGGGACACCAACAACGTCACCGGCAAGACCCTGTGGCCCGGCCACCCGGACTGCGCCCTCAGCAGCCTGGTCGGCATGCCGCTGCAGCTGTGGTCCGACCACGACGCGATCATGATCGTCGGCATCGCGCTGCTGATCCGCTCGGCCGGCTACGGCCGGATCGAGGAGGCCAACGGCTCCCAGCTGACCCTGGACAACGTCGGCCAGCTGCTGGAGCGCACCCGCCGCACCTACAACGGCGCGCTCGGCGCCGAGCGGATCCCCGCCGCCCCCTCCGAGGGCGTCGAGGACCTGATGGCGCTGGCCGAGGCGCTCGGCGCGCACCGGCCCGAGGTGGCCGGCAGCGTCCAGCTCTACCGGGAGATCCACGGCGCCCTGATCCACAAGGTGGAGAAGGCCGCCGCCCCGTACGGCGAGCGGGCCACCGCCCTGGACCGGCAGGTCACCGAGCGGCTGCTGGGCGCGCTGCCGCTGACCGGCGGCTCGCTGGACGAGCTGCGCCCCGCGCCGGGCACCGACCCGCTCTGGCTGGCCCGCCCGCACGGCGCGTTCGACACCGGGCTGGAGGCGGTCGTCCACGAGGCCGTCGCCGCGACCACCGACGCCCTGGACGCGGACTTCACCATGAGCCGCGGCCTGCGCTCGCTGCCCGCCCTGGTCCGCGCGCTGCGCGCGGAGGACTGGGACGGCATCACCAAATGGGGCATCACCGACTTCTTCTGCTGCGTGGTGCCCTCCGCGGACGCCGCCCGGCACTTCGGCGGCTCGATCTCCTCGGTCGCCGACACCGCCTGGGCGATGTCCTCGCGGATGCAGTACAACTCCTGGCACTTCATCGCGGGCAACCTGCCGCGGACCGACGCGGTGCTGGGACGCGACCACTTCGTGCCGCCCGTCATCCCCGACATCGCGCACTTCTCCGACCAGCACCACCACGGCCACGTCAACAACATGGTCCGGTTCACCATCCGCAGCCCGCACGCGGTCGAGGTGCTCGGCCGGCGGTTCAACGGGTTCATGGACATGCGGGTGCTGCGCTGCGCCGGCACGCCGTTCACCGAGCAGGAGATGCTCGCCGTGCACAAGGTCTCCGGGTTCATCGCCCGGTCGACCTCGCAGGCGGCGGCCCTCGCCGAGCAGGGCGAGCAGGCCGAGGTCACCTCCTTCGACTCCGAGTGGCACTGGCGGAGCGTCACCGGCACCCCGGTCGAGGCGGCCGGCGCCGGACGGCCGCGGCTGCGGGTCGCCTGAGCCGCCGGCCGCGCCCGCCCCCACCCTCCCGCCGAAAGGACGCCACGTGTTCTCCAGGTCATGGTCGACGCCCGCCGCCGAGGGCAGCGTCGGGACCGCCTCGTTCGTCGCCGGCCACGGCCTGTGGAACGCGGCGCAGACCGCCGCGGCCGAGCGGATCGAGGCCGCCCTCGACGGGGTCGACTTCGTCCGCCTCGCCTTCGGCGACCCGCACGGCCTCGCCCGCTCCAAGACGCTGACCGCCCGGACCTTCCGCGGCGTGCTGCGCAACGGGATGAACTACAGCCCCGGCCCGTTCCTCAAGGACACCGCCTGCACCACCGCGGTGGACTACCGCGGCGAGCACGGCACGGGCGTCGAGGAGCTCGCGGGCCTGGGCAACTTCGTCCTGGTGCCCGACCCGCTGACCTTCCAGGTGCTGCCCGGCGGCGGCGGGCCGGTCACCGCCTGGGTGGTCGGCGACGAGTACCTGCGCGACGGCACCCCGCACCCGCTGTCCTCGCGCGGCGTGCTGCACCGGGTGCTGGCCCGGTACGCGGAGCGGGGCCTGAGCCCGGTGCTCGGCCTGGAGGTCGAGTGGTACCTCAGCCGGCGGCTCGACGACGACCCGGGCAACGCGGGCAACGGCTTCGGCCGGCAGGGCCCGGCGCCCCGGGTGGCGGCGATGAACTCCGGCTACCAGTTCAACCTGGACAGCGCCTACGACACGGTCGCCCCGCTGACCGACCCGCTGGCCCTGGACCTGCTCGCGCTCGGCCTGCCGCTGCGCTCGATGGAGCACGAGATGGGCCCCGGGCAGGTGGAGACCACCTTCGACCCGATGTCCGCGCTGGACACCGCCGACGCGATGCTGCTGTTCCGCACCTTCACCAAGCAGTGGTGCGCCCGCCGCGGCCACCACGCCTCGTTCATGTCGCTGCCCGGCATCGAGGGCGCCGACCCCAGCGGCTGGCACCTCAACCAGTCCGTGCTGGAGGACGCCACCGGCCGCAACCTGTTCGGCGCCGAGGGCCTGTCGGCGGGCCTGTCGCCGGAGGGCAAGGCGTACGCCCAGGGCCTGCAGTCCTGGCTGCGCGAGCTGTTCCTGCTCTCCGTCCCCACCGTCAACGGCTACCACCGGCTCTCCGCGCAGCACGCCCTGTCGCCCACCCGGGTCGGGCTCAGCCTGGAGGACCGCACCGCGATGCTCCGGATGGTCGGCAGCGGCGCCGGAGCGCACCTGGAGAACCGGATCGGCGAACCCGCGGCCAACCCGTACCTGGCCGTCGCGGCCCAGCTGTTCGCCGGCCTCGAGGGGCTCGACGGCGCCCCCGAGCCGGCCGGCGGCGCGCAGCCCGGCGGCGGGTCGGACATCGTCCCGCAGTCGCTGCGCGAGGCGCTGGACGCCTTCGCCGCCGGCCGGGCCGAGCGGCTGCTGGGCGCGCCGCTGGCCGCCTGCCTGGCCAAGCTCAAGGCGAGCGAGGCCGGCCGCTACGAGGCGTGGGCCCGGCAGGCCGCCCCCGCGCCCGGGCAGGTCACCGAGTGGGAGCAGCGCGAGTACTTCGCCGCCTTCTGAGCGTCCGTCACTCCACCACAGAGGTAAGGCTGTCTCATGATTCCTCGTTTCACGCTCCCCGAGATGGCGGAGCTCTTCTCGGACGAGGCCCGGTACGAGACCTACGTCCGGGTCGAGATCCTGGCCACCGAGGCGCAGGTGCAGCTGGGCCGGGTGCCCGCGGCGGTGCTCGACGACATGCGGGCGGCCGCGGTGCCGCGGCCGGAGCGGGTCGCCGAGATCCAGCAGGACCGCGACCACGAGGTGCTCTCCTTCCTCACCGCGTACTGCGAGCAGATGCCGGAGTCCTCGGCCCGCTGGGTGCACCTCGGGATGACCAGCTACGACCTGGTGGACACCGCGCTGGGCCACACCCTGGGCCGGGCCGTCGACGTGCTGTCCGGCACCGCGCAGCGGCTGCGGACCGTCCTGGTCGACCGGTCCTTCGAGCACTGGGACACCGTGATGGTGGGCCGCACCCACGGCATCCACGCCGAGCCCACCACGCTGGGCCACAAGCTGGGCGGCTTCGCCTTCGCCGTCGACCGCTCGCTGCAGCGGCTGGCCGCGGCCCGCGAGGCGGTCGCGGTGGGCACCGTCTCCGGCTCGGTCGGCACGTACGCGCTGATCGACCCGGCGGTCGAGGAGTACGTGTGCGAGCGGCTCGGGCTGGGCATCGAGCTGTCCCCGACCCAGGTGGTCGCCCGCGACCGGCACGCCCAGCTGCTGCAGGCGGTGGCGGCGCTCGGCTCCTGCATCGAGCAGATCGCGCTGGAGCTGCGGCTGCTGCAGCGCACCGAGGTCCGCGAGGTCGAGGAGCGGCGCACGGCCGGCTACCAGGGCTCCAGCGCGATGCCGCACAAGGCCAACCCGACCGGCAGCGAGCTGCTGTGCGGCCTGGCCCGGCTGCTGCGCGGGTACGCGACCACCGCGCTGGAGAACGTCGCGCTGTGGCACGAGCGGGACCTGGCGCACCAGGCGGTGGAGAAGGTGCTGCTGCCCGACGCGCTGACCGTCGCCCACTACCAGGCCGCCAAGGCCGTCCAGCTGCTGGAGAACCTGGCCGTCGACGCGGGCCGGATGCGGGCCAACATCGCCGAGACCCACGGCCTGGTGTGCAGCTCCTCGGTGCTGGTGGAGCTGCTGGAGGCCGGGGTGGAGCGCGACCGGGCGTACCGGGCGGTGCAGGCCGCGGCCAAGCGGACCTCCGAGTACGGGCAGAACTTCGGCGAGGCCCTGCGCGAGGAGGGCATCGAGGCCGCCCCGCGCGAGCCGGAGGCCTTCCTGGTCAACCACCACGTGATCCACAAGCGCTTGGAGATGCTTCGTGACCGGGTCGAATGACCTTGGAAGCCCCTCCGGGCCGCCGCACACTGGCCATCGTCCCCCCGCCGAACCCACCACCGGAGCCCGAACATGAGCTGGTCCGATCACCTCTCCGCCGTCCTCGAGGACGAGCACGTGCGGCTCACCCCGATCAGCGAGGCGGACCGGGCCGGCATCCGGGCCGTGGCCCTCGACCCGGAGATCTGGCGGTACTTCACCGTGGTCGTCGGCGACTCCGACTTCGACGGGTTCTTCGACTCCAACCTCGCCGAGCACACCGCCGGGCGCCGCGCCGTCTACGTCATCACCGACCTGCGCAGCGGCCGGGTCGCGGGCAGCATGAGCCTGCTCGGCTTCGCCGAGAAGGACCGCCGGCTGGAGATCGGGGCGTCCTGGCTGGGCCACGACTTCCGCGGCAAGGGCATCAACCACTGGGCGAAGCTGCTGCTGCTGCGGCACGCCTTCGAGGTGCTGGAGGCCGAGCGGGTCGAGTTCAAGACCGACGAGCTGAACGTCCAGGCCCGCAAGGGGCTGCGCAACATCGGCGCCACCGAGGAGGGCGTGCTGCGCAGCTTCAACTACATGCCGGGCGGGCGCCGCCGGGACGCGGTCTTCTACAGCATCCTGCGCGCCGAGTGGCCGGGCGTGCGCGAGGCGCTGGCCGCCGGACCGAAGAAGGCGGCCGCCGCGGTATGAGCGTCACCCACGTCCGGGCCGCCGGCTCCCCCCGGGAGCTGGGGCGGGCCCACGGCGAAGCGGTCGCGGCCGGGCTGCGCGCCTTCCTCGACGACGGGCTGGCCCGGCTGGGCCGGCTGGTCGACGAGCCGGTGACGCTGGCCGGGCTGCGGCCCACCATCGCCGACTACCGGGCCGAGATCACCGCCGCGCTGCCCGACCTCGCCGAGGAGGTCGCGGGCCTGGCCGAGGGCGCCGGGATCTCCGAGGAGGAGGCCTGGCTGCTGCAGCTGCGCCGCGAGGTGATGAGCCACCACCGGGTGCCCACCGGGGGGGACTGCACCACCTACGCGCGCACCGGCCCGGGCACCCGGCCGGTGCTGGCGCAGACCGTGGACCTGAACGCGGACCTGGACTCCCACCTCGAGGTGGTGCACCTGGCCCGGGCCGGCTCGCCGCGCCGGGTGCTGGTGATCGGCTTCGCCGGCCTGCTCGGCTACCTGGGCCTCAACAGCGACGGGCTGGCGATCGGCATCAACCTGGTCACCGACGGCCGGTGGCGCCCGGGCGTCACCCCGTACCTGGCGATCCGCCACCTGCTGGACGAGGCCGCCGACGTGGACGGGGCGCTGAAGCTGCTGTCCGGCCTGACCCTCTCCAGCTCCCGCAACCTCGTCCTGGCCGACCGGGAGCGGGCGGTCAGCGTCGAACTGCAGGGCACCGGGCTGCGGTTGAACGAGCACCCCTCGCGGGAGGCCGTGCACACCAACCACTACCTGCACCCGGATTTCGTTCCGGCCGACCGGCAGAGCGCCTTCGACCGGATCTCCTCCGACGGGCGGCTGGCCGCGGCGGCCGACGGGCTGGCCGGGCTGGACCCGCGGGCCGGCGCCGAGGAGCACTTCGCGGTGCTCTCCCGCCCGCCGGTGTGCATCGCCGACCACGGCGACTTCCGGATCGAGCGGACGGTGGCGAGCGTGGTGATGTTCCCCGCGGAGGGCGAGCTGCACCTGCGCCCCGGCGACCCGAACCGCTCCGCGACCCGGGTGTACACGGTCTGAGCCGGCGCTGTACCGGGGCTCGACCGCGCGTCGGTAGCGTCGGCGCGACCGCCACGACACGGGCCGTGCAGGACCTTTCGGGGGAGGCATGAGTCAGCTCCAGGCACCAGCCCTGCTGGAACCGTACGCACCCGTCCCGGCCGGCCCCGGCCGGGACGCGGTCCGCCCGCTGCCCGGGGTGATCGGGCGGCGGATCCTGGTGGTGGACGGCGGCGGCGACGACGCGCTGGCCGACCAGCTGCGCCGGCACGGCCACGACCCGGTGGGCGTGCGGCAGGGCGGGGCGGCCCTGCAGGCGTACGGGAGCGCCGACCTGGTGCTGCTCGACCTCGACCTGCCCGACCTGGACGGCCTGGAGGTCTGCCGGGCGATCCGGGCGACCAGCCGCGTCCCGGTGATCATCCTGACCGCCCGGCAGTCCGAGATCGACTGCGTGCTGGGCCTGCAGGCGGGCGCGGACGACTACGTCACCAAGCCCTACCGGTTCCGCGAGCTGGCGGCCCGGATCGAGGCGGCGATGCGCCGCACCCGGTGGCAGCCGCTGGCCGCGGGGGCCCAGGAGATCCGGCACGGCCGGCTGCGGATCGACGTCGGCTCGCGCGAGGTGAGCGTGGGCGGGGCGCGGGTCCCGCTCACCCGCAAGGAGTTCGACCTGCTGTGCCTGCTGGCCCAGCACCCGGACACCGTGGTGCCCCGCAAGCAGCTGCTCCAGCAGGTGTGGGGCGGCTCCTGGTCGCGGCGCACCGTCGACACCCACGTCAGCAGCCTGCGCGGCAAGCTGGGCGGCAGCGGCTGGATCGTGACCGTCCGGGGCGTCGGCTTCATGCTGGGCGAGGGGTAGGCCCGCACCCTCCGGTGCCCGTCCCTCCCCGCCCCCCGCACCCCCCGGGCCCCGCCGGCCCGGGGGGTGCTCCGCGTTCCGGGTCCCCGAGCATTCCTTCACGGCGTTTCCACCGGAATCCGAGCACTGATTGAGCGCCGCCGTCGACCGTGGCGGGACCAGCCCGACTCGCGGAGCGGAGTGCCCCTGTGTCCAGCGGACGTATCGAAGTGTGCCTCGTCGGCGCCGGCCCGCGCGGACTGTCCGTACTCGAACGGATCTGCGCGCAGGAACGCCGCACCCCCCGGTGGGACCGGCTCACCGTGCACGTCGTCGACCCGGACCCGCCGGGCGCCGGCCGGGTCTGGCGGCCCTCGCAGTCCCGGCACCTGCTGATGAACACCGTCGCCTCGCAGGTCACCGTCTACACCGACGCCAGCGTCGCCATCGCCGGGCCGCTGGAGGAGGGGCCGAGCCTGTACCAGTGGGCCAAGGCCCTGGGGCCGAGCGCCCTCACCCCCGGCACGGGCGAGCCCTACGACGACGAGACCCTCGCCGAGGCCCGCGACCTCGGCCCGGACACCTACCCCACCCGCGCGCTCTACGGCCAGTACCTGTCCTGGGTGTTCCGGCAGGTCACGGCGGGCGCCGCCGCGCACACCGAGGTGCGGGTGCACACCGCGCGCGCCGTGGCCCTGCAGGACGGGGGACCGGACGGCGCCCAGAGCGTGCAGCTCGCCGACGGCACCCGGCTGACCGGCCTGGACGCCGTGGTGCTGGCCCAGGGCCACGTCGACCTGGTCGCCTCCGACACCGAGCGGAGCCTGGCGGACTTCGCCGCCCGGCACGGCCTGACCTACCTCGCCCCGGCCAACCCGGCCGACGCCGACCTGTCCGGGGTGCGGCCGGGCCAGACCGTGCTGCTGCGCGGCCTGGGACTGAACTTCTTCGACTACCTGGCACTGTTCACGCACGCCCGCGGCGGCGTGTTCGAACGGGTCGGCGGCCGGCTGGTCTACCGGCCCTCCGGCAACGAGCCCCGGCTGTACGCCGGCTCCCGCCGCGGCGTGCCGCACCAGGCGCGCGGCGACAACGAGAAGGGCCCGCACGGCCGCTACCGCCCCCGGCTGCTCACCGTCGAGCACGTCACCGGGCTGCGCGAGCGGGTCCGCCGCGGGCAGCCGGTCCGGTTCGCCGCCGAGCTGTGGCCGCTGGTCTCCAAGGAGGTGCGCACCGTCTACTACGAGACCCTGCTGGCCGGCCGCGCCCCGGCCGGGGCCGCCGCCGCGTTCGCCGGGGACTTCCTGCGGGCCGGCTCCGACGCCGAGGAGGAGCGGCTGCTGGACGCGGCCGGGATCGCCCCCGCCGAGCGCTGGGACTGGGACCTGGTCGCCCGCCCGCACGCCGGCCGGACCTTCGCCGGCCTCGCCGAGTTCCGCGCCTGGCTGCGCGACTACCTCGACGAGGACGTCCGCCGGGCCCGCCAGGGCAACCTCAGCGGCCCGTTCAAGGCCGCCCTGGACGTCCTGCGGGACCTGCGCAACGAACTGCGGATCGCCGTCGACCACGCCGGACTGGACGCCGACTCGCACCGCGACGAACTGGACCGCTGGTACACCCCGCTCAACGCCTACCTGTCGATCGGCCCGCCGGCCTCCCGGATCGAGGAACTGGCCGCCCTGATCGACGCCGGCGTCCTGGACGTCGTCGGCCCCGCCCCGCGGATCACCGCCGACGAGCGCACCGGCCGCTTCACCGCCACCTCCACCGCCGTCCCCGACCTGGACGTCCGGGCCGAGGTGCTGATCGAGGCCCGGCTGCCCGAGACCGACCTGCGCCGCACCGCCGACCCGCTGATGCGCCACCTGCTGCTCACCGGCCGGGCCGCCCCGCACCGGGTGCCCGGCACCGGCGGCGCGTCCTACGAGACCGGCGGCCTGGCCGTCTCCGAGCGGCCCTACCACCTGCTGGACGCCCGGGGCGTGCCGCACCCGCGGCGCTTCGCCTACGGCGTCCCCACCGAGGCCGTGCACTGGGTGACGGCCGCCGGCATCCGCCCCGGGGTCGGCTCCGTCACCCTCGAGGACTCCGACGCCATCGCCGCCGCGGTCCTCGCCCTGCCCGCCCGGCCGGCCGCCCGGGCGGCCGCCGCGGCCGCGACCGGGACGGGGGCCGGCGCGTGAGCGCGGACCGGCCGGCCGACGGCTTCCAGGACGCGGGCCTGCTCTCCCCGGTCCGGGCCGGCACCCCCGTCGAGGCGGCCGTCGGCGACCCGGCCTGGCTGCAGGCGATGCTCGACGCCGAGGCCGCCCTGGCCCGCGCCCAGGCCCGCTGCGGGACCGTCCCGGCCGCGGCCGCCGCCGCGATCGGCGCGGCCGCCCGGGCCGAGCACCTGGACGTGCGCGCGCTGGCGCTGGCCGCCCGGGAGACCGCCAACCCGGTGGTCGGCCTGGTCAAGGCGCTGACCGCGGTGGTGGCGGCCCGCTCGCCCGAGGCCGCCGAGTACGTGCACCGGGGCTCCACCAGCCAGGACGTCCTCGACACCGGCGCGATGCTGGTCGCGGCCCGCGCCCTGCGCCTGATCACCGCCGACCTGCGGGCCGCGGCCGACGCCCTGGGCGAGCTGGCCGCCGAGCACCGGGACACCCCGATGGCCGGCCGCACCCTCGCCCTGCACGCCGTGCCCACCACCTTCGGACTGAAGGCGGCCGGCTGGCGCCTGCTGGTCCTGGACTCCGCCGACCGCCTGGAGCGCCTCGCCGCGACCGGGCTGCCGGTCTCGCTGGGCGGCGCGGCCGGCACCCTGGCCGGCTACCTCCAGTACGCCGGGCCGGACGCCGACCCGGCCGACCTGCTGGAACGCCTGGTCGCCGCGTTCGCCGCGGAGACCGGGCTGGCCGTCCCGGTGCTGCCCTGGCACGCGCTGCGCACCCCGGTCGCCGACCTCGGCGCGGCGCTCGCGCACACCGCCGGCGCGCTGGGCAAGATCGCCGCCGACGTGCTGGTGCTGGCCCGCACCGAGATCGGCGAGGTGGCCGAACCCGGCGGCGCGGGCCGCGGCGCCTCCTCGGCGATGCCGCACAAGCGCAACCCCGTGCTGGCCACCCTGATCCGCTCGGCCGCGCTCCAGGTGCCCGCGCTCGCCTCGGTGCTGGTCCAGTGCCTGCCGCACGAGGACGAGCGCTCGGCCGGGGTGTGGCACGCCGAGTGGCAGCCGCTGCGCGAGTGCCTGCGACTGACCGGCGGCGCGGCGCACACCGCGGTGGAACTGGTCCGCGGCCTGGCCGTCCACCCCGACCGGATGCGGACCAACCTGGCAGCGACCGGCGGCCTGCTGGTCTCCGAACGCGTCTCGGCCGCGCTGGCCCCCCGGCTGGGCAAGGCCGCCGCCCGGGACCTGCTGACCGCGGCCTCGGCCCGGGCGGCCGGCACCGGCCGCCCGCTGGCCGACGTCCTCGCCGAGACCCCCGAGGCCGCCGGCGCGCTCACCCCCGCCGAACTGGCCGCCCTGCTCGACCCGGCCGGGTACACCGGCCTGGCCGGCCCGCTGGTCGACCGGGCGCTGGCCGCCGGCCGCACCCGGCCGGGCCCCCCGACCGGGAAGGACACCTCGTGAGCGCCCCCGTCGCCGCCCCGCCGGGCCCCGTCCGGCCGGGCCCGCCCGCCCCCGACCCGCTGCGCTGGTGGGCACTGGCCGTGATCGCCGCCGCCCAGCTGACCGTGCTGCTGGACGGCACCATCGTCAACATCGCGCTGCCCTCGGCCCAGCGGGACCTGGGCCTGGGCGACGGCAGCCGGCAGTGGGTCGTCACCGCCTACACCCTGGCGCTGGGCGGCCTGCTGCTGCTCGGCGGCCGGGTGGTCGACGTCGTCGGCCGCAAGCGCGCCTTCGTCACCGGGCTGCTCGGCTTCGCCGCGGCCTCGGCGCTGGGCGGCGCGGCCACCGTCCCCGCCGCCCTGCTGGCCGCCCGGGCCGCGCAGGGCGCCTTCGCGGCGCTGCTGACCCCCTCGGCGATCTCGCTGGTGGTGGCGACCTTCACCGAGCCCGGCGAGCGCGGCCGGGCCTTCGGGGTGCTGGGCGCGATCTCCGGGGCCGGCTCGGCCGGCGGGCTGATCGCGGGCGGCCTGCTCACCGAGTACCTGGACTGGCGCTGGTGCATGTACGTGAACGTGCCGATCGCGCTGGCCGCCGTCGCGGCCGGGCTGCGGGTGCTGCGCGACCCCGGCGGCCGGGGGCCGGTCCGGCTGGACGTGCCCGGGGCGCTGCTGGGCTGCGGCGGGCTGACCGTGCTGGTGCTCGGCTTCGCCCGGTCCGAGGGCTCCGGCTGGACCAGCCCGCCGGTGGGCGCCGCGTTCGCGGCCGGCGCCGTCCTGCTGGCCCTGTTCGCGCTCCGGCAGACCCGGGCGGCGCACCCGCTGGTCCCGCCCCGGCTGGTCCGGGACCGGGCCCGGGCGGGCGCCCTGGCGGTGGCCGCGCTCGGCATGGTCGGCGTCTTCGGCCTGCTGCTGTTCCTGACCTACTACCTGCAGGTGGTGCGCGGCGACTCGGCGGTGGCCGCCGGGGTGTCGATCCTGCCGCTGACGGTGGGGATGACCGCCGGGGTGATGCTGGGGGCGCGGCTGGCCGGGCGGCTGGCCCCGTGCCGGACGGTGGTGCCGGGCCTGCTGGTGGCCGCGGCGGGCGTCGCCCTGCTGGCCCTGGTCGACACCGGCTCCTCGTACCCGGCGCAGGTGCTGCCCGCGCTGCTGCTGGCCGGCCTCGGGATGGGCAGCACCTCGATGACCTGCATGGTGGTGGCCACCGCGATGGTGGCGCCCGCGGACTCCGGCGCGGCCTCGGCGCTCTACACCACCGCCCAGCAGATCGGCGGCTCGGTCGGCACGGCGGTGCTCAACACCGTCGCCGCCGAAGCCGCCGCCCGCCACCTCGCGGCCGGCGCGGACCGGGCCCAGAGCACGGTGTACGGGTTCACCACCGCGCTGTGGGGGGTGGCCGTCCTGCTGGTGCTCACCGCGCTGGGCACCGGCCTCCTGGTCGGGGGCCCGCTCCGGCGCGCCGCCGCCCGCACTCCCTGACCCCCGTTCCGAAGGCTCGAAAGGACGTATGCCCGATGACCCGACCCGTGGTGGCGATCACGGCCGACACGGCCCTGCTCACCTACACCATCTGGAAGGACGTGCCGATCGCCGCGCTGCCGCTGGCCTACATCGAGAAGGTGGTGGCGGCCGGCGGCGTCCCGCTGCTGACCCTGCCGGAGCCCGGGGCGGTCGCGGAGGTGGTGGAGCGGGCCGACGCGCTGCTGCTGACCGGCGGCCAGGACATCGAGCCGGTCCGGTACGGGGCCGAGCCGCACCCGCGCACCCTGCCGCCGTTCCCGGCCCGCGACGAGGCCGAGCTGGCCGCCCTGGCGGTGGCCGAGCGCCGCGGCATCCCGGTGCTGGGGATCTGCCGGGGCCTGCAGCTGATCTCCACCGTCCGGGGCGGCACGCTGCACCAGCACCTGCCCGAGCACTCGCCGGCCGTCCCCGGGCAGTACGACGCCCGCCGGATCCGCATCGCCCCCGACTCCCGGCTCGGCGCGGCCGTCGGTACCTCGGCGACCGTGCACTGCCACCACCACCAGGGCATCGACCGGCTGGGGGCGGGCCTGATCGCCACCGCCTGGTCCGCGGACGGGGTGGTCGAGGCGGCCGAGGACCCGACGGCGCGCTTCGTGGTGGGCGTGCAGGCGCACTCCGAGATGGGCGAGGACACCGACCCGCTGTTCGCGGCCTTCGTCGAGGCGGCCCGGGCCGGGGCCCGCGAGCGGGCCGGGGTCTGAGCCCGGGCCCGGACGTGCGGGAGGGGTGGTGGCGACCGGGTCGCAACCACCCCTCCGTGCAAGGGAACTGACGGAGCGTCAGGCCGAGGGCCAGCGCTCCAGCTTGCCGTAGGCCGGCACCCAGACGTCGTTGTAGAGGCCGCGGACCGGCGGCGGCAGGATCCCGAGGATCGCCTCGGTGTTCTGCCGGCTGGTGCCGTCGAGCAGCCACGGCAGGTAGCGCGGGGTGCCCTCGCCGATCCGCGCGGTGTGCGCCTGGCCGAAGCCCTGCAGCAGCTGCGGGGTGGCCACCGAGTCGATCAGCGGCAGGGCCGCCTCCTCCTCGTGCTTGAAGTGGCCGGTCAGGCCGGTGACCAGGGCGTCGACCAGGTCGCCGAGCTCGGCCGCGCGGGCCGGGTCGGCCAGCACGGCGTCCACCCCGTCGAGCAGCGGGTCGATGGTGGCGTGCTCGGCCTCCATCGCCTCGACGACCGCCAGGTCCGCGGGGCGCTCGGCGAGGGCCTCGCGGACCTGCGGCCACAGCGCGTCGTCCTCGGCGCCGTGGTGCACGTGCAGGTACTGCTTGAACATCTCCCAGCCGGCCGCGGAGGCCACCAGGCGGCGCGGATCGTCGGTGGTGCGGGCCGTGGTCCTGGCGAGGAGCTCGAGCTCGCGGCGCAGCGCGTCGTGGATCACGAACATCATCGTGAAGTCGTGCTTGAACGTCGTGGTCATGGGCCTTTTCTCCCTCGATCCGGAGGCCAGGGGCCTGCCGGGGCCGACCGGCGTCGGACCCCGACCGAAGTTCCTTGCCCCGGTGGCGAGTTGACGCACACACCGGGACGCCCCTCCACGATAGGCGGACCGGCCTGGGGCCCAGACCGGATTCGAGCCGTCCTCAAGCGGCCCCGAACCAGCGCTCGAGCGCGGCTCGAAGCGGGGCGTCGTCCGGCTGCACCCAGGCGACGTACCCGTCCGGGCGGACCAGCAGCGCGGCGGGGGCGTCCGGGCGGTCGGCCCCGCCCTCGGCCCAGTCCGCGGCGGTGACGTCGACCCGGTCCGCCCAGGGCGCGGCGGTGGCCCGCAGCCCGTCGGCGTCCGCGGCGGCGGAGGTGACCAGCAGCACGCCGCGGGCCGGCTTCAGCAGGTTGCGCACGGTGGCCGGGCTGCCGTCGGCGAGCTTGAGCCGGATGTCCGGCCGCAGCCGCAGGCCCAGCTGCGGGTGGCTGCCCGCGCCCATGTCGTAGCGCACGTCGAGGCCGCTGACCTGGCCGGCCAGGTGGCGGGCGACCGCCGGGTCCTGGACCAGTTCCTGCAGGACGGCGCGCAGCGGCTCCATCTCCTCGCCGCTGAGGTAGAGCTTGGTCTGCGCCCGGGTGTTGCGCATGAGCAGCTCGCCCACCGGGTGCCGCTCGGACTGGAAGGTGTCCAGCAGCCCCTCGGGCGCCCGGCCGTTGATCGCGGCGGCCAGCTTCCAGCCGAGGTTGGCGGCGTCCTGGACGCCCACGCTCATGCCCTGCGCGCCGGCCGGCATGTGGATGTGGGTGGCGTCGCCGGCCAGGAAGACCCGGCCGCGGCGGTACTCGGCGGCCTGCCGGGTGGTGTCGGTGAAGGAGCTGACCCAGCGCACCTCCGCGTGGTGCAGGGACTCGCCGGTCATCTCCTGCCAGGCGTCGGCGATGGTGGCGAAGGTCAGGCCGCTCTTGTCCTCCGGCGGGCGCAGCGCCTCGTTGTGGATGACGATCCGGTCGACGCCGTTCTCCAGGTTGAACGCCATCACCATGCCGCCGGGCACCCGCTCGCCGATCGGCCGCTGGCGGACGTTCGCGCCGACCACGTCGGCCATGTACATCCCGCGGGTGGGCTCCCAGCCGGGGAAGTCGATGCCGGCCAGGCGGCGCACGATGCTGCGCGCCCCGTCGCAGCCCACCAGGTACTGCGCGCTCTCCTCGCCGAGGCCGTCCGGCCCCCGGTACTCGACGGTGACGCCGTCGCCGGTCTCCCGGAAGCCGAGCACCTCGTGCTCGCGGCGGACCTCGACGCCCAGCTCCTTCAGCCAGGACTCGAGGATCTCCTCGGTCCGGAACTGCGGGATGCCGCGCACGCTGAAGTGGTTGTCGTCGAGCTTGGAGAAGTCGATCCGCACGCCGCCGAAGTGGCCCTGCGCCCACTCGACGTCGCCGAAGCGCTCCAGCAGGCCGCGCTGGTCGAACACCTCGGCTGCGCGCCGGGTGAAGCCGACCCCGCGGGACTCCCCGCTGGGGGCGGGCAGCTTCTCGAACACGACGACGTCCGCGCCGCCCAGTCGCAGTTCGCCGGCGAGCATCAGACCGACCGGTCCGGCGCCGACGATGATCGCGCCCTTTGCCATCAGGTAACTCCTCGAGCAGCAGTGGAAGTCAGGCGAAGAATTCGAGCAGGTACCGGGCGATCAGCTCCGGCTCCTCCTCGGGGAAGTAGTGCACCGAGTCGGCAGCCCGCTCCACCCGCACGTCCTCGGCGAGGGTGGGCAGCAGGTGCTGGAAGTACTCGTAGGTGTGCCGGGAGCCGATGCCCAGCAGCGGGGCGGTGATCGTCCCGTAGGTCTTGCGGTCCTCGATGTCCTGCGGGTAGGCGCGGTACCAGCCGCAGGCCGCGCGGATCCGGTCCGGGGTGTCGTAGGCGGCGGCGTACACCGCCCGGTCGAGGTCGCCGACCAGCGACTGGTCGGCGAGGGCGTGGCCGAACAGCCAGTCGATGACCTGGCGCATGTGCCCGGCGTAGAGCACCTCGGGCAGGTCGAGGGCCTGGTTGAACGACCACCACCAGCGGGAGATGCCGGTGCCGGGGCGGGCCAGCAGCTTCAGGCCGTAGTAGCTCTCGTCCGGGTGCGGGGTGTCCATCATGGCGACCTTGCGGGTCAGCTTCGGGTGGTTGGCCGCGAAGCTGAAGGCCACCATCGAGCCCATGTCGTGCCCGGCGATGTTGACGTCCTCGTAGCCGAGGTGCCCGACCAGGGCGGCGATGTCGGCGGCCATCGTCCTCTTGTCGTAGCCGCCCTCGGGGCGGTCCGAGCCGCCCATGCCGCGCAGGTCGACGGCGAACACCCGGAACCGCTCGGCGAGCGCCGGCAGCACCTTGTGCCAGGCCCACCAGGTCTGCGGGTAGCCGGGCAGCAGGACCAGCGGCTCGCCGCTGCCGCCCTCCACGTAGTGCAGCCGGGTGCCGTTGACCTCGGCGTGCCGGCTGGTGAAGCCGCCGGGCAGGGACCGCGCCAGTTCCTCGTCGGTGGGGACGGCCTGGCCGTGCTCCGCTGTCATCTCCAAGTTCCCTTTCTCGGGGGTCCGCGGTGCGGCGGACTCAGGCGGCGAAGGCCGCCGCGTGGTCCTCGGCCCAGGCGCTGAAGGGGCGGGCGGGGTGGCCGGTGAGGGTCTCGACGTCGCCGCTCAGCGGGACCGGCCCGTCGCTGGCGGTCCACAGCTCGATCAGCGCGTCGGCGATGTCGTCCGGCATGAAGCCCGGCTTGTTGGCCCGCCACACCGCGGCCGGGATCTGTTGCACCGGGATCTCGCGGCCGACCACCGCGCCGATCACCGCGACCTGCTGGCGGAAGCTCAGCGACTCCGGGCCGGTCAGGTGGTAGGCGCGGCCGCGCAGTTCGGGGCGGGCCAGCACGGCGGCGGCGGACTCCGCGATGTCCTGCTCGTAGATCGGGTCGGCGTAGCTGTCCGGGAAGGGCAGCGTGACGGCGCCGCGGGCCCGCAGCACGTACTGCCAGGAACCGGCGTTGCTGGCCAGGGCGCCGCAGTTGAGCGTGGTGACGGTCAGCGCGGAGGCGCGCAGCGCCCGCTCGACGGCCAGGTGCGGGGCGGCGATCGGGTTGCTCGCGGCGTCGGCGCGCAGCACCGCGTCGGCGGACATCACCACGACGTGCTCGACCCCGGCGGCCTCGGCCGCCGCGGTGAATGTCCCGATGTGCGCGGGCTCGCAGTACAGGAAGACCGCGTCGACGCCGGCCAGCGCGGGCGCGAAGGTCTCCGGGTCGGTCAGGTCGAGGCGGACGGCGTCGACGCCCGCGGGGAGGGTGAGCTTCTCCGGGTCGCTGGAGCCGGCCCGGACGGCGGTGCCCCGGGCGGCGAGGATCTCGACCAGCAGGGAGCCGACCCTGCCGCGGCTGCCGGTGACGAGGACGGTCATGTCGTGGTGCCCTTTCTCGGGTTCCTGGTGGGGGCCGGGCGGTGCTCCGGCCGGGGCGGGCCCGCCGCCGTCGGGCGGCGGGCCCGCCCCGCGGGAAGGGCGGTCAGGCCGCGGCGGGTGCCCCGAACCAGCGGGTGAGCGCCGCCTCGAGGTCGCCGCCGTCCGGCGCCGCCCAGGCGATGTGGCCGTCGGGGCGCACCAGCAGGGCGGCGGGCGCGTCCGCGTGGTCGGCCTCCTGGTCGGCCCAGCTGCCGGTGACGGTGTCGACCCGGTCGGCCCAGCGGGCGGCGGTGGCGGCGGCCGCCGGGTCCGCGCCGGTGGTGATCAGCACGCCGCGCGCGGCGTGCAGCAGTTCGGCGACCCGCACCCGGGTGCCGTCCGCCCGCTCCACGGCGCGGTGCGGGGCCAACCGCAGGCCCAGGAAGGGGTGCGCGCCGTCGCCGACGTCGTAGCGGATGTGCAGGCCGCTGACCCGGCCGGCCAGCCGGCGGGCCGCGTCGGGCAGCTGGACCAGCTCGCGCACGACGGCGCGCAGCGGCTCCATCTCCTCGCCGCTGAGGTAGAGCAGCGACATCGAGTGGACGTCGCGCATCAGCTGCTCGCCGACCGGGTGCCGCTCGGAGTGGTAGGTGTCCAGCAGGCTCTCGGGGGCGCGGCCGCCGAGCACCGCGGCCAGCTTCCAGCCCAGGTTGGCGGCGTCCTGCAGGCCGACGCTGACGCCCTGGGCGCCGAGCGGGGCGTGGTCGTGCGCGGCGTCGCCGGCCAGCAGCACCCGGCCCTTGCGGTACTGCTCGGCCAGGCCGGTGGCGTTGGTCAGGGCGCACATCCAGGAGGCGCTCGCGTGGTGGATGTCCTCGCCGGTCAGGCGCTGCCAGGCGTCGGCGACCTCGGAGAACGCCAGCTCGCCCTCGCCGTGCTGCGGGCGCAGGCCCGGCTCGTGGATGACGATGCGGTCCACGCCCGGCTCCAGCGTCACCGACAGCACCATGCCGCCGCCGGGGATCCGCTCGCCGATCGGGCGCATCCGCAGGTCGGCGCCGACCACGTCGGCCAGGTACAGGCCGCGGGTGGCCTCGTCGCCGGGGAACGCGATGCCGGCCAGGGTGCGCACGGTGCTGCGGCCGCCGTCGCAGCCCACCACGTACGCGGCGGTGTCCTCGGTGTACCCGTCCGGGCCCTGGAAGCCGAGCACGACGCCCTCGGCGGTCTCCCGCAGGGCGGCCAGCTCGTGGCCGCGGCGGACCTCCACGCCGAGCTCGGCGACCCAGTCGCCGAGCATCTGCTCGGTCGCCGACTGGGCCAGGCCCATGACGCCGAAGTGGCTCTCCTCGAGCAGGGAGAAGTCGATCCGGACACCGCCGTAGTGGCCCTGCTTGCCCCAGCGGATGTCGCCGAGCCGCTCGAGCAGGCCGCGCTGGTCGAACACCTCCGCAGTCCTGCTGGTGAAGCCCAGGCCGCGCGACTCCCCGCTGGGCGCGGGCAGCCTGTCGTAGACGACGACGTCGGCGCCGCCGAGCCGGAGCTCTCCGGCGAGCAGCAGACCGACCGGGCCGGCGCCCACGATGATCGCGCCCTTTGCCATTTCGCTTCCTCCATGCAGACGGTTGGTCACCAGGGAAGACCAAGCAAACCGATCGCCGGTGCAGCCGGACCGCAGGATGGCTCAAGCGAGACTCCGGGTGCCGCGCGGAGCCCCGGCGGGCGTCCGGGGGCGGGGTCCGGGCGCCCGGCGCGCGAGGCGGACTCGACCGGTCCGCCAACCGCCGTCCAGGGCAGGTCCACCGTGCTGCCGGACCGTGGTGGAACCGGGTGTCTTCGGCGGTAGGCCGGAATCCCACGCTTCTGCCATGGAGGAATCGCATGCCCGCTTTGCCGCCCCCCGAAGTCGTCCGCGCCGCGGAGCGGGCCCGGGCCGACCTGCAGAAGCAGGTCCGGGAGCTGGCGCCCCCGCCGTTCGCCCTGCTGGAGCTCGCCATGAGCTCGATGGTCACCCAGGCCCTGTACGCCGCCGCCGAACTGCGGGTGGCCGAGGCGCTGGTGGACGGCCCGCGGCCGATCGAGGAGGTCGCGGCCGAGGTCGGCGCGCACCCCGAGGCGCTGGGCCGGGTGCTGCGGCTGCTCGCCGCGAACGGCGTCTTCGAACGGCAGCAGGACGGCCGCTGGGCGCTGACCCCGATGGCCGACGCGCTGCGCGCCGACCACCCGGTGACGATGCGCGACCTCGCCGTGCTGATGGGCCACCCCACGCACTGGGAGGACTGGAACGGCTTCCTGGACTCCGTGGTCACCGGTGAGCCGAGCCTGCTCAAGCGCCGCGGCGCGACCGCGTTCGAGTACCTGACGCAGAACCCGGAGTACGGCGCGGTGTTCATCGGCGGCATGGGCAACATGTCCGCCACCGAGACCGACCCGGTGGTCGCCGCCTACGACTTCTCGCAGTTCGGCACGGTGCTGGACTTCTGCGGCGGCAACGGCGGCCTGCTGGCCGGCATCCTGAAGAGCGCGCCCGGCACCCGGGGCATCCTCTCCGACCCGCGGGTGGCCGCCAACGGCGCCGCCGAGCACCTCGCCGCGCAGGGCGTCGCCGACCGGGTCGACATCGCCGACGCCGACCTGTTCGACGCCGTCCCGACCGGCGCCGACGCGTACGTCCTCAAGCACATCGTGCACGACTGGCCGGAGGAGCAGGCGCTGCAGATCCTGCGCAACATCCGCGCGGCCGTGCAGCCCGGCGGCAAGCTGCTGCTGGTCGAGATGGTCGTCCCCGAGGAGGGCAACGAGCCGCACTCCGGCAAGCTGGTCGACCTGTGGCTGCTGCTGCTGGTGGGCGGCAAGGAGCGCACCGCCTCGCAGTACGCCGACCTGGTCGCCCGGGCCGGCTTCAAGCTGGAGCGCGTCGTGGAGACCGCCGGCGCCGTCTCGATCGTCGAGGCCGTCGCGGTCTGACCCCGTCCGATCCCGCCCGGACCCCGCCCCGGCCCCACCCGGAACGGTCCGGTCCCGTCCGGCCCCCACCCGGACGCCGGAGGACCCCGGCCCACCGCCCACCCCACGGGCGACGGACCGGGGTCCTGCGGCGTCCGGGCCCGGGGGCGGAAAGC
Source organism: Kitasatospora cineracea (assembly GCF_003751605.1). NCBI lineage: Bacteria > Bacillati > Actinomycetota > Actinomycetes > Kitasatosporales > Streptomycetaceae > Kitasatospora > Kitasatospora cineracea. The sequence continues at coordinate 57,947 of NZ_RJVJ01000004.1, read as the reverse complement.
GGCCCGCCCGGGCCCTCGGCGTGCGGCGAGGGCCCGGGCGGGCGGGGGCGGGGCGGGGTTCAGCAGCGGCGGCGGGCCGGGCCGAACCAGCGCTCCAGGACGGCGGCCGGGACGGGCTCGCCGACCGGGCCGACCCAGGCGACGTAGCCGTCGGGGCGGATCAGCACGGCGCCGGTGCCCTCGAGCGGGTCGGGGCCGTCGGCGGGCTTGGCGGCGACGGTCGCCACGTCGACCCGGTCCGCCCAGCCGGCCGCGGCCTCGCGCAGCGCGGCGTCGTCGGCGAGGTCGAGCAGCACGCCGCGGCCGGTGCGCAGCAGTTCGGCCGGGCGGGTCTCGCCGGCCGCGCCGACCAGGGCCCGGGGCGGCATCCGGCGGCCCGTCAGCGGGTGGGCGGCGTCCTCGGGGCCGCCGCCGAGGTCGTAGCGGACGTCGAGGTGGCTGACGACGCCGGCCAGGTGGCGCTTGACCTCGTCGTACTGGACGAGTTCGCGGAACAGTTCGCGCAGCGGGTCGGCCTCGGGGCCGCCGAGGAAGACCGCGCCCTGGGCGCGGGTGTTCATCAGCAGCCGGGCGCCGGCCGGGTGCCGCTCGTCGTGGTAGCTGTCGAGCAGGTCGTCGCCGGCGTCGCCGCGCACCGCGGCGGCGAGCTTCCAGCCGAGGTTGGAGGCGTCCTGGACGCCGGTGCTCAGGCCCTGGCCGCCGGCCGGGAGGTGGATGTGGGCGGCGTCGCCGACCAGGAAGACCCGGCCGCGCCGGTACCGGTCGGCCTGGCGGGTGGCGTCGGTGAAGGAGCTGACCCAGCTGGCGCCGCCGTGCGAGATGTCCTCGCCGGTGATGGACTGCCAGGCCCCGGCGACCTCCTCGAAGGTGACGGTCCGTTCGCGGTCGTGGGCGGGCGTGCCGTCGGGGCAGACGATGATGCGGTCCACGCCCTCGGCGAGCGGGGCGGCCATCACCATGCCGTTGTTGAGGCGCTCGCCGAGGAAGCGCGGGCGCAGCCGGCAGCCGGTGACGTCGGCGAGGTACATGCCCCGGGTGGCGTCGGTGCCGGGGAAGCCGAACCCGGCGGCCTTGCGGACCCGGCTGGCGCCGCCGTCGCAGCCCACCAGGTAGGCGGCGCGCAGGGTGTGCTCGGCGCCCTCGGGGTCGCGGACGGTGATCTCGGCGGTCTCGCCGTCGAGGAAGCCGTCGGCGAGGGCGAGGAACTCCCAGCCGCGCCGGATGTCGGCGCCGAGCTCACCCGCCCACCCCTCGAGCACGGCCTCGGTCTGCCCCTGCGGGATGCCGCGGGCGCCGAAGTGGGCGTCGGGCAGCGCGGTGAAGTCGAACTGGGCGCCGCCGAAGTGCCCGACCGGGCTGGTGACCAGGGTCTCGCCCTGGCCGAAGCGGGGCAGCAGCCCGCGTTCGTCGAACACCTCCATGGCGCGGGCGGTGAAGCCCAGGCCGCGGGACTGGCCGGTGGGGGCGGCCAGTTTCTCGATCACGACGACCCGGGCTCCGCCCAGGCGCAGCTCACCGGCGAGCATCAGGCCGGTGGGGCCGGCACCGATGACGATGACATCGGTGTCGACCGCTGTCCCTTCCATGGTTGTCCTTCCGAGGCAGTGAGGGAGTGGTGGCGGTGGCGGGGCTCCCGCGGGCGTGGGGGGTGCGGAGCCCTGCCGTGGTGCCCGGCCGCGGGGGTGGACGGCGGGGGTGCGGCGGGGGTGCGGCGGTACCGGGTGTGCGGCCCGGGGCCTCAGCGGGCCGGGCCGAACCAGCGGTGCAGGGCGGCGCGCAGGCCGTCGTCCTCGGGGCCGACCCAGGCGACGTGGCCGTCGGGCCGGACCAGGACGGTGCCGGCGCCGTCCAGGGCGCTGCCGGGCTCGGGTTCGCCGGAGACCGTGGTGACCCGGTCCGCCCAGCCGGCGGCGGGTGCGCCGGCCAGGCCGGCCGGGCGCAGCAGCAGGCCGCCGGGGCGGCCCGGAGCAGTTCGGCGGTGGCGGCCCGGCCGACGCCGGTGCGCACGAGGACGTGCGGGAGCCGGGCGCCGAGCAGCGGGTGCTCGGGGCCGTCGACCGGGTAGCGCACGTCGAGGCCGCTGATCATGCCGGCCAGGTGGCCGCGGACCTCCTCCCGGGTGATCAGTTCGCCGAGCAGGGTGCGCACCGGTTCGACCTCGGGGCCGCCGAGCAGCATCGTCGCCTGGGACCTGATGTTGGCCAGCACCCGGCGGCCGACCGCGTGCCGCTCGTCGTGGTAGGTGTCGAGCAGGTCGTCGCCGGCGTCGCCGCGCACGACGGCGGCCAGCTTCCAGCCGAGGTTGAAGGCGTCCTGGAGGCCGAGGTTGAGGGCCTGTCCGCCGATCGGCATCTGCCGGTGGGCGGCGTCGCCGGCGAACAGGATCCGGCCGTGCCGGTACCGGGCGAGCTGGCGGGAGGCGTCGCCGAAGGAGTTGACCCACAGCGGGGTGCCGCCGGTGATGTCCTCCCCGGTGACCCGCTGCCAGACGGCGGCGACCTCCGCGAAGGACGGCTCGCCGGTGCGCCGGCCGGCGGTGGAGCCGAACTCGTGCACCATCACCCGGGTGACGCCCTGGGGGTTGCGGGCGGCGATGGCCAGGCCGCGCTCCAGCCGCTGGAAGCGGCGGGCCGGGACGTCGATGCCGGCCACGTCGGCGCGGATCAGCTCCCGGCCGGCGTCCGTCCCGGGGAACTCGGCGCCGATCAGCCCCCGCACGGTGCTGTCCTCGCCGTCGCAGGCCACCAGGTAGCGGGCGCGCAGCCGCAGCACCCCGTCCGCCCCGAGGGCCTCGGCCTCGACCTGCCCGCCGACCTCGCCGACGGCGGCCAGGGTGTGGCCGCAGCGGACGTCGACGCCCAGCGGGAGCGCCCACTCCTCCAGCACGGCCTCGGTCCTGGTCTGCGGCACCTTCCACTGGCCCGGGTGCGGGCCGGGGAGGGTGAGGTCCATCGGGATGCCGCCGAAGTGGCCGCGCGGCTCGTTCGGCGGGTCGCCGAGGTCCGGCAGCAGGCCCCGGCTGTCGAGGATCTCCATCGTGCGGGCGTGCAGGGTGGAGGCCCGCGACTCGGTGGTGCGGCCGTGCCGCTTCTCCAGCACGACCACCCGCGCGCCGCCGCGGGCGAGTTCACCGGCGAGCATCAGCCCGACGGGACCCGCCCCGACGACGACGACATCGGTCTGCGACCGGTCCGCTGCCACGGCTCAGGCGGCCTTCTGCTCGGCGTAGGCCTTCGCGTGGGCCAGGGTCGCGCTGCTGTTGGTGGACAGCGCGGTGTGCACGTACGCGCGGGCGTCGGCCACGGTGGCCTGCTCGCCGAGGATCCGGGCGATGTTGGCGGTGTTGATGGTCACCGTGTGCTGCGAGGAGGCGGCGGTGCCCTCCGCGTTCTCCACGAAGGTCCACTCGCCGGTGTGCAGGGTCATCAGCGCGGGCAGGGTGACCTGCTTGTACGCGATCTTCCAGGACGGGAAGACCACCCGGTAGGACTTGGTGGTGTGCACCGAGCCGTCCTTGGCCCGGGTGTCCATCTCCAGCTCCTGCAGGCCGGGGGTGTCCTCGGCCAGGCGGACCACGGCGACGTGCGGGAGGCGGTCGGCCCACTTGCCGGCCTCGTTGACGAAGTCGAAGAGGTCCTTGGCCCGGCCGGCGACCTGCACGGTGTCGACGAACGAGAAGGTCAGCTCCTCGCGGTCGGCGGCGTGCACCAGTTCGACGTTCTCCTTGAGCGCCTGCAGCTCGGAGGTGCTGTTCTTGTCGACGGCCCGCTCGATCCACAGCAGGTCGTGCGGGTCGTCGCCGATCGCCCGGTAGTCGTGCAGCAGCCGCACCCGGGTGGTGTCGGCGTCCAGCGGCTCCAGGATCCAGGTGCCGCCCATCGCGGCGACCGGCGGGGCCGGGATCTCCTGGCGGAAGGTGATCCGCAGCGCCTCGGGGTCCAGGGTGCGGCGCGAGGTCCAGTCCTTGGGCTGGCCGTTGGCGGTCGCCCAGATCCGGATGCGCTCCTCGTTGCCCTCGGCCTCCACCCGGTCGACGTGGATGGTGGGCGGGAAGATCCGCGGCCAGTTGGTCACGTCCGCGAGCAGCTGGTAGACGGCCGCGGCCGGCGCGCCGATCGTGATCTCGTGCTCGACCTCACGCGTCGTCATGGGGGGACTCTCCTCTCGTGTTTCGGTCCGGTGGGCGGATCAGAAGTTGCCGAGGCCGCCGCAGACGTTGAGCGCCTGCGCGGTGATCGAGGCGGCCGGGTCGGAGGCCAGGTAGGCGACCAGGCCGGCGACCTCCTCCGGGGTGGAGTAGCGGCCGAGCGGGATCTTGGAGGTGAACTTCTCCTTGATCGCCTCCTCGGAGGTGCTGTAGGCGCTCGCGTAGCCCTGGCGCACCCGCTGGGCCATCGGGGTCTCGACGTAGCCGGGGCAGACCGCGTTGACGGTGATGCCGGTCGGGGCGAGCTCGTTGCCCAGGGCCTTGGTGAAGCCGACCACGCCGTGCTTGGAGGCCGAGTACGGGGCGCCCAGCACGACGCCCTGCTTGCCCGCGGTGGAGGCGATGCTGATGATCCGGCCGCGGTCCTTGTGGCGCATGCCGCCGGTGTTGAGCACCGCGTGGGTGACCCGGAAGACGCTGTTGAGGTTGGTCTCGATGACGTCGTTCCAGAGGTCCTCCTCGATGTCGGCGGTGACGCCGCCACCGGACCGGCCGGCGTTGTTGACCAGCACGTCCACCGGTCCGAACCGGTCGACGGCGGCCTGCACGAAGGCCGTGACGGAGGCGGTGTCGCGCACGTCGAGGACGGAGCCGTCCGCGTCCAGGCCCTCGGCCTGGAGCTCCTTGACGGTCTCGGCGACGTTGTCGGCGTTGCGGGCGCCGATGAAGACGCGGTGGCCGGAGGCCGCCAGCGCGCGGGCCGAGGCGAGGCCGATGCCGCTGGTGGCGCCGGTGATGACGGCGACCTTGGTGTTCTCGCTCATGTCCGGACCCCTTCAGGCAGCGGCGGGCGCGAGCTGCGCGTTGACGACCTCGATGAAGGCGCGCGGGGTGCGCGCGTCGCCGATGGCCTCCTCGTCGAGCGAGATGCCGTACTCGCGCTCGATCACGCTGCCGGTCTCCAGCAGCGCCAGCGACTCGTAGCCGAGGACGTCGAACTCGGTGTCGAGGATGTCGCCGTCCAGGTCGACGCCCTCGGCCACGCCGGCGGCTTCCAGGAGGATGGTCTTGAGCTCGTCGAGGGTGAACGCCTTGGCGGTCATGGTGGTCCTGCCTTTCGGAACGGAGGAGGGGTGGGGCGGGGTGCGGCTACCGGGCGGCGCGCACGACCATCGCGGAGTTGAAGCCGCCGGCGCCGCGGGCCACGACCAGCGCGGTGCGCACCGGCGTCTCGCGCGGCCGGCCGACGACCAGGTCGAGCGGGTAGTCCGGGCACGGCTCGACCGAGGTGGTGGGCGGGATGACGCCGTCGCGGATCGCCAGCAGGGCGGCCGCCAGGTCCAGCGGGGCCCCGCCGGAGTACAGCCGGCCGGTCATCGTCTTGGGCACCGTCACCGGCACCGCGCGGTCGCCGAAGACGGCGCTGATCGCCTCGGCCTCGGCCCGGTCGGCGGTCCGCTCGCCGGCGCCGTCGGCGAAGACCACGTCGACGTCGCCGGGCTCGGCGCCCGCGTCGGCGAGGGCGATCCGGATCGCCTTGCGCAGGCCCGGCTCGCGGCCGCTGCCCGGCTTCGGGTCCATGGTGGAGCCGTAGCCGGCGATCTCGCCGTAGATCCGGGCGCCGCGGGCGCGGGCCGCGTCGGCGTCCTCGGCGATCAGGATCGCGCCGCCCTCGCCGGGCACGTAGCCGGACGCGTCGCGGTCGAAGGGCAGGTAGGCGCGGGCCGGCTCGTCGCTGGTGCTCATCCGGCCGGTGGACAGCTGCGCGACCCAGCCCCAGGGGCAGATCGAGGCGTCCACGGCGCCGGTGACGACCAGCGAGGTGCCCTTGCGGATCTGCCGGCGGGCGTGGGCGACGGCGTCCAGGCCGCCGGCGCCCTCGCTGACGACCACGCCGGCCGGGCCCTTCATGCCGTTGCGGATCGAGATCTGGCCGCTGTTGACGGCGTAGAACCAGGCGAAGGACTGGTACGCCGAGACGTACTGGCTGCCGCGGCTCCACAGGCTCTGCAGCTCGCCCTGGCCGAACTCGAAGCCGCCCGCGGCGGAGGCCGTGATGACGCCCATGTCGAACTCGGACATCTCGCCCGGGGTGACCCCGGCGTCGGCCAGCGCCCAGTCGGTCGCCACCAGCGCGAGCCGGGTGACCCGGTCGGTCTGCGGCAGCAGGCGGCTGGGCAGGTACTCCTCCTCGCGGAAGCCGGGCACCTCGCCGGCCAGCCGGGCCGGGTAGCCGCTCGGGTCGAACCGGGTGATCCGGCCGATGGCGTTCTTCCCGCCGAGCGTCGCGGCCCAGTAGTCCTCGACGCCCAGGCCGGTCGGAGCGGCGACGCCCAGTCCGGTGATGACCACCGACGCGGTCATACGAGGCTCCTCTCGGGGTTGGCGAGCACCATGGCGCTCTGGAATCCGCCGAAGCCGCTGCCGACCGTCAGGACGGCGTCGACCACCTGGTCGCGCGCGGTGACCGGGACGTAGTCGAGGTCGCACTCCGGGTCCGGGGTGTGCAGGTTGGCCGTGGGGGGCACCACGTCGTACTCCATGGCCAGCGCGGACGCGGCGATCTCGATCGAGCCGATCGCGCCCAGCGAGTGGCCCACCATCGACTTGATGGAGCTGACCGGCGTGCGGTACGCGTGGTCGCCCAGGCTGCGCTTGAAGGCGGCCGTCTCGTGCCGGTCGTTCTGCTTGGTGCCCGAGCCGTGCGCGTTGATGTAGTCGATGGCGTCGCCGTTGAGCCGGGCCTCCTCGAGGGCCAGCCGGATCGCCTCGGACATCTCCAGGCCGTCGGGGCGCAGGCCCGTCATGTGGTAGGCGTTGCTGCGGGTCGCGTAGCCGGCGATCTCCGCGTAGATGTGCGCGCCGCGCTTCTTCGCGCTCTCCAGCTCCTCCAGCACGAAGAACGCGGTGCCCTCGCCGAGGACGAAGCCGTTGCGGGTCGCGTCGAACGGCCGGGAGGCGTGCTCCGGGTCGTCGAAGCGGGGCGTGGTGGCCTTGATCGCGTCGAAGCAGGCCATGGTGATCGGCGAGATCGGGGCGTCCGAGGAGCCCGCGATCACGACGTCGGCCGAGCCCTCGCGGACCAGCTCGACGGCGTAGCCGACCGAGTCGATGCCCGAGGTGCAGCCGGTGGAGACCACCGTGCTGGGGCCCTCGGCGCCGACCGCCCAGGCCACCTCGGTGGCGAAGGAGCTGGGCACCATGTGGTTGTACAGGTGCGGCACCGCGTAGGTGTGGTCGACGGTGTCGAGGCGGCCGCCGTCGCTGACGACCCGGTACTCCTCGTCCAGGCTCATGGTGGCGCCGACCGCGCTGCCGACGGTGACCCCGATCCGGTGCGGGTCGTACCCGGCCAGGTCGATGCCGCTGTCCGCGACGGCGCCGCGCGAGGCGACGACCGCGAACTGCGCGGCCCGGTCCAGCCGGCGGACCTGCTGCGGGGCCAGGCCGTGCGCGTACGGGTCGAAGTCGACCTCGGCGGCCACCCGGGAGCGGAAGGGCGCGGGGTCGAAGAAGGTGATGCCGCGGGTGGCCGTGCGGCCCTCGCTCAGCAGGTTCCAGAAGTTCTCCTTGCCGACACCGCCGGGCGCGATGACCTCGATCCCGGTGATGACGACGCGACGCCGACTCACGCGGACGCCTCCCAGTTGTAGAAGCGGGTCGCCATGGCATCGGCCGGCGAGCGCCAGGTCTGCGGGTCGTAGGCCTCGATGAAGGGCTTCAGGTCGTTGCTGATGCCGACGAAGCGGGGGTCGGTCTTGGCGCGCTCGATGAGCTCGCCGCCGTTGTCGCCGTCGAAGTCCTGCAGGTGGAAGTAGAGACCCCGGTAGGAGAACAGCTGGCGACGCCGTGTTCCCATGCGGTGAGGCATCTCCGTCGCGTCGAACTCGGCGAACAGCCGGGCCACGTCCGGGCCGGAGACATCTGCCATCCGGGCGACGATCAGGGTGCTGTGCATGCGGTTCAGCTCCTCGGCGGTTACGTGGGGTGCGCGGTGCGGGCCGGGCCGCATGGCGTCCGCGGGATCACCGGTCTTGACGTTCCCGCCTCGCGGTAGTGCCCCGGCCGGGGAATTCTCGGGTCCCGCCGGAGTCCTGCCCGGGGGCCGCCGCACCGCCTTCCCGGTCCCCGGGCACGCCGGACGCCCGGCCCCCTGGAGGGGGACCGGGCGTCCGGACGGGGGCGCGCCGTCGCCGGCGCGCCGGGTCACTCGCCGGCGGCGCGGGTGTGCACCACGGTGTAGGTGTTGATGATCGGCACGCCCGCGACCACGGCGCGGGTGCGGTTCTGGGCCGACTGGCGGGCCTCGGACTGCTCCTCCGGCGCCTGGCCGCGGTAGGCGTCGTAGGCCTCCTTGCTGTCCCACTGCGAGTAGGAGACGACGAACGAGCCGTCCAGGCCGCGGGCGCGCAGGCCCCGCAGGACGACGTGGGCGCGGAAGCCCGGCACCTCGGTGAAGAACTCCTGGCCGCGGCCGAGCGCGTCGACGGCCTCCTCCAGGCCGTCCTCGCGGACCGGGAAGACCGCGATGACGGTGTAGTCGTCGCGGTGCGGGCCGATCTCGATCTTGCCGCCGAGGGCGGGGGAGGTCAGCGTGTAGGCGACCTCGTTCTGCAGCAGCCGGATCGAGGTGGTGATCTCGCTGAAGACCGGCATGGTGCGGTGGGTGAACTCCTCGCCCGCGTAGCGCTTCTCGAGGTCCTCGCCGCTGCGCCACTGGATGAAGTTCGCGGTGCCGGGGCTGTCCACGCCCGCGTGCACGGTGCTGGACATCCAGCCCTCGTAGGCCGCCGCGTTGACGATCTTCGTCATCTCCTGGATCAGGCTGTCCTGCTTCTCAGGGGCGTCGGTGGTGAAGAGGTTGAGGACGGTGAGGTGGTTGTCCTCGACGGAGATGAAAGGCATGACTTCCTTCGCTTCCTGTTCGGAAAGGGCGGGACGGGACCGGAGCGGAACAGCGCCTAGCCGGCGGGACCGAACCAGCGGTTGAGGGACTCGTTGAGACCGGCGGCGCCGGCGCCCGAGGGTGCGACCCAGGCGACGTAGCCGTCGGGGCGGACCAGGACGCCGTCCACCGGGGAGCCGAGGTCGGCGTCGTCGACCGCCACCACGTCGACGCGGTCGGCCCGGCCGGCCGCGGCGGCGCGGAGCGCGCCGTCGCCGGTGAGGTCGAGCAGCACCGCGCGGCCGGCGCGCAGCAGCGCGAAGGCGGTGGTCTTCTCGCCGTCGACCACCAGCTCCCGGTCCGGCAGGCGCCGGCCGAGCAGCGGGTGGTCGCCGGGGCCGACCTCGTGGCGGATGTCCAGGCCGGTGACCATGCCGACCAGGAGCCGGCGGACCGACTCGTGGTGGTCGACCAGTTCGGCGAACACCTCGCGCATCGGGGTGATGTCGTCACCGCCGAGGTAGAGGATGCGCTGGGCGAGGGTGTTGGTGAGGATGCGGGCCCCGACGGGGTGCCGCTCGCTGTGGTAGGTGTCGAGCAGGCCCTCGGGGGCCTGCCCCTTGAGGTCGAGGGCGAGCTTCCAGCCGAGGTTGACGGCGTCCTGCACGCCGGCGCTCATGCCCTGGGCGCCGATCGGCAGGTGGATGTGGGCGGCGTCGCCGGCCAGGAAGACCCGGCCGCGCCGGTACTCGGCGGCCTGCCGGCTGCGGTCGGTGGTGGAGCTGACCCACAGCGGGGTGGCGCCGCCGATGTCCTCGCCGGTCAGCCGCCGCCAGGCGTCGACCACCTCGGGGAAGTCGATCGGGCCGTCGCCGGTGCGCAGCGGCTCGGACCGGTCGTAGTAGATCACCCGGGCCCGGTCGGGGCCGATCGGGATGACCATGACCATGCCGCCGGGCACCCGCTCGCCGGAGAAGCGGGGCCGCAGCCTGACGCCCTCCACGTCCGCGAAGCGCAGCTCGATCGCCGGCTCGGTGCCGGGGAAGTCGATGCCGGAGAGCTTGCGCACGGCGCTGCGGGCGCCGTCGGCGCCCACCGCGTAGCGGGCGCGCAGGGTGACCGGGCCCTCGGGGCCGGTGGCGGTCAGGGTGACGCCGTCGGCGTCCTGCTCGAGGCCGGTGACCTCGGTGCCGCGGCGGACCTCGGCGCCCAGGGCGGCCGCCCGCCCGCCGAGGATGCCCTCGGTGCGGGCCTGCGGGATGCCGCGGGCCCCGTAGGAGCCGCCCTCCAGCACCTGGTAGTCGAGCGACACGCCGCCGAAGTGGCCGACCGGGATGACCCCGACCTCGCCGAAGGCGTCGATCAGGCCGCGCTGCGCGAACTCCTCGATCGTCCGGGCCGAGAAACCCAGGGCGCGGGATTCCCGGATCGGTTCGGAAAGCCTGTCGAGAACGATGACGGAGACTCCGTTGAGCCTCAGTTCCCCCGCAAGCATGAGTCCAGTGGGACCGGCTCCCACCACAATGACATCTGCATCAAAGGTGCTCATCTGTCCTCTTCCCCACTGGTGTCCGGCCAGTTTTCCAAGCCCCGGGCGGCACGGTAAATACCGGCCGGTACAGGTCTTCTACAAACAACTGCAGAAGAACGTCGGCAATGTCAGATCTTTGTCAGGAGGACTTGTCCGGACACCCGCGGACGGGCGCATTCTCAGGCATGACTTCCACTGGTCTTTCCACCGACCGGGCGGCGGTGGCGGATCTCCTGAGCCGCTACCTGCTCTCCCTGGACGACGAGAAGCTCGACGACGCCTGGGCCGCGCAGCTGTTCACCCCCGACGCCGAGGTCGCCTTCCCCCCGATGAGCCGGCACCGGGGCGCCGAGGGCATGGCGGACTTCCACGCCGCGTCGCTGTCGGCCTTCGCCGCCACCCAGCACCTGGGCTCCCCGGCCCTGGTGGTGCTCGACGGCGACCGGGCCGCGCTGCGGGCCAACCTGCTCTCCACCCACGTCCACCACCCGCGCCCGGACGGTCCGGCCGGGCTGTTCACCACCGGCACCTTCGTCGACGGCGAGGCCCGGCGCACCCCGGCGGGCTGGCGGCTGGAGCGGCTGTCCTTCCGGCTGCTGTGGACGGACGGCAGCCCGCCGCCGAAGGACCGCGGCTGAGGCCGGGCAGCACGAAGCCGCGCGGCGGCGCCGGGTGCTCCCCGGCGCCGCCGCGCGGCGTGCTGTGCGTGCTGTGCGCGAGGTCAGGTGTTGAGGGACAGCACCCGGTCGACCTCGATCTCGACGACCACCCGGTCGGGCGGGGACGGCGGCGCCGACCAGTACCGCTCGGCGTACCGCCGGGCCCCGTCCGAGACCCGGGCCGGCTCGGTCACCACGGTGGCGGTGCCCTCCAGGCTGACCCAGGCGAAGCCGTCGACCTGGCAGAGCACCACCCGGCTGCCGGGGGCGGCCAGCAGGTTCCTGGCCTTGCGGGAGGAGGCCACCGTCATCACCCGGGCGAGGCCGGCGGCCGCGTCCCAGGTGAACCGGACGGGCGCCGAGTGCAGCGTCCCGTCCGGCCGCACGGTGGTGAACACGCCCACGTGCCGGGGGTTCGCGAGGAACGCCTCGACCGAGGCCGTGACCGCCACCGGCGTGCCGGGCCGCCGCTGCGGGACCGCCACCGGGCTACTTCCCGGCCGCGGTGGCCGCCAGGTCGGCGTCCTCCGCCCCGGCGGTGTTGCCGGACTGCGCGACGGAGCTCATCGACTGCGCGCCCTTCGGCATCAGGAAGGCGACCACCAGCAGGGCGAGCACGCCCAGCGCCGCGGCCGACAGGAACGCGGTGTGGTTGGCGGAGGCGTGCGCCCGGGCGACCAGGTCGGCCTTGCCGCCGGCGTCGGCGAGCTTTGTGGCGAAGCCGCTGTAGGCGATGGTGGCGATGACCGCGAGGCCGAGCGCGCCGCCCGCCTCCTGGCTGGTGTTGATCAGGCCGGCGCCCAGGCCCGCCTCCTCGTCGGAGACGCCCACGAACGCGGCGACCTGCAGGGTGACGAACACGATGCCGCAGCCCAGGCCGAGCAGGATGAACGCGGGCAGCAGGCTGGTCGGGTAGCTGCCGCCGGCCGGGGCGTTCCACATCAGCAGCAGGCCCGCGACGGTGACGGTCAGGCCGACCATCACCAGCGGCTTGGCCGCCACCTTGGCGATCATGCCGGAGGCGATGCCGGCGCCGACCGCGACCGAGACCGCCAGCGGCACGTAGGCGAAGCCGGCCTTCAGCGGCGAGTACCCGTACACGTTCTGCATGAACAGGCTGGCGAAGAAGAACAGCGCGCTGAAGGTGCCGAAGGTCAGCACGGCGGAGAGGTTGGCGGTGCGCATGGTCTTCAGGCGGAAGATGCGCAGCGGCATCATCGGCGAGGAGACCTTGGACTCGATGGTCAGGAACAGCGCCAGCAGGACGGCCACGCCGACCAGCGAGCCGATGGTGCGGGCGGAGCCCCAGCCGACGTGGGTGGATTCGCCGAGGGTGAAGATCAGCAGCAGCAGCGCGCCGGTGAGGGTGGCCGCGCCCCAGGTGTCGAAGCGGCCGCGCTCCTCGGCCCGGGACTCGGGCAGCACCTTCACGGCCAGCAGGGCCGCGCCCAGGCCGATCGGCACGTTGATCCAGAAGATCCAGGACCAGCCGATGGTGTCGGAGAAGACGCCGCCGACGATCACGCCGAGGATCGAGGCGATGCCGGACAGCGAACCCCACAGGCCCAGCGCCTTGTTGCGCTCCGGGCCCTCGGGGAAGGTGTTGGTCAGGATGGCCAGCGCGGCCGGGGTGATCATCGCGGCGCCGCCGCCCTGGAAGGCGCGGGACACGATCAGGGTGGTGCCGCTGTCGGCGAGGCCCGAGGTGAGCGACGCCAGGGCGAAGACCGTGAAGCCGATCTGCAGGACCCGGCGGCGCCCGTACCGGTCGGAGAGCCGGCCGCCGAGCAGCAGGAAGCCGCCCAGCACGGTCGCGTAGGCGGTGACGATGTAGTTCAGGCTGACGTCCGACATGCCGAGACCGGCCTGGATGGACGGAAGTGCGAGGTTCACGATCGACACGTCGGTGAAGACCATGAACTGACCCATGCAGACGAACGCCAGGATGGCGCCGGGGCTGAAGCCCGCCCCGGGTCCTGACCGGCCCGCGGTTGAGTCCGTGGCAGCCATTGAAGAGCTCCTCAACTGGTGGTGGATCGAATGTCGGGCCGCTGGTGGACCTGATGACAGATCGCACGGCAGGCATGACTGTCCGCAACCGGGCCCTCACACGGCAGCGTGCCCAGAGATGCTCGAGCGCCGCTGGAGGATCACTGGGAAGGGGCCCGGGTGCCGCGGACCGCGCACCACGCGGCCCGGCGCACCCGGGCGGCCCGCAGCCGGCCCGCGGCGCGCGCCGACCGGACCAGCCGGAGCAGCGGGCGCGGTTCGGCGCAGGTGCGGGAATCCGGCAGGGGGCGGCGGCCGGACGGACCCGGGAAGGTCTCGGCCTGCAAGGTCGCGTACGACACGGGCTAGTCGATCCCCCGCAGGATGGTGGCGAGTTCGTCCTCGTCCTCGTCCACCCCGGACAGCCGCCGCGGCGGGGTGATCAGCACCGGGACCATTCCGAACACGGCCATCTCGATCTCGCGGAAATCTTCCCTGACGTCACTCACGGGTGAAACTCCTTCCGGTCGTCCCGAACCGAAGGTGTCAAGATCCGCTCGTGATCCGCTCGACGTCGGCTCGCTCCCCGATCGAGTGCAGCCGGGAGCGGGCCGCGTGCTCGGCCGCCCCGCCCCGCCGCTCGGCGATCCGCGGCGGCGGGTCCCCGGCGAGCCGGGCCAGCAGATCGGCGACGGTCGTCGTCTCGTCGGCGCCGGACAGCCCGCGCAGCAGCCGCAGGCAGTGGCCGACCAGCCGGCCCGCGTCGGCCGCCGAGATCCGGGCCCGGTCGTGGACGGCGGTCAGCGCCAGCGAGCCGTCCGGGTCGCGGTGCGCCAGCAGCGCCACCGGGAAGGCGGTGTGCGCGCCGCTCGCCCGCGGCTCGGTGACCTCGACGCCGTCGGCGGCCAGCTCGGCCCGCAGCTCCTCCGGCCGGTGCGGCACGCCCTCGACCGCCACCAGGCTCTCCAGCAGCCGCCCGCCGCCCGGCGCGCGCCCGGTCCACTCGTGGATCTGCCCGACCGGCACCCACTCGTACGCGGCCATGTCCAGGGCCCGGTCGCGCAGCTCCGCCAGCAGCCGGCCCAGCCGGTGCGCCGGGTCGACCTGGACGGACATCGGCAGGCAGTTGCGCAGCGGCCCGGGCAACCGCTCCACCGACTCCAGCGCGATGCCCCGGCCCGACACGGTGACGCCGAACCCCACCTGGGCCGGCCCGCGGGCCCGCGAGGCCCGGTACAGCAGCAGCGCCCACACCGCCTGCAGCGCGCTGGACTCGGGCACCGCCCGCCGGGCCGCCCAGCGGTGCAGCCGGTCGGCCTCGGCCGCGCTCAGCCGCGCCTCGACGCGCCCGCAGCCGCTCTCCGCGGTGGCCGGGCCGGGGGTGGCGGGCAGCACGGCGGGCGCCCCGGCGGGCACCGCGCCGGTCCAGAAGTCCCGGGCGGGGGAGGGGTCCTGGCGGTCCAGCCAGCGGGCCAGGTCGCGGATGTCGGGACGGCGCTCGCCGCCGGGCAGCTCGCCGCCGGCCAGGTAGGCCCGGAAGAACTCGTCCAGCAGCACCGACACGCTCCAGGCGTCGAGCAGCGCGTGGTGGAAGGTGAGCAGCACCCGGGTGTCGGCCGGCGCCTCGTCGAGCAGGGTGATCCGCAGCGGCCCGGGGCGGCGCAGGTCGAAGCCGCGCAGCCGGTCGCGCTCGATCAGCTCCTCCCACCGCACGCTGCCGGCCCGGTGGTGCACCACCTCGGCGGCGGCCCGCTCGTGCAGCACGACCCGGGGCTCCGGGTCCCAGCCGAAGGAGGCCCGCAGCACCGTCTCCCGGTCGGTGACGGACTGCCAGGCCGCGGCGAACCGCTCGGCGTCCAGCGGGCCGCGCCAGCGCCAGGAGAGCTGCTCGACGTGCCGGCCGGTGCCCCGGTGGTCCAGCGAGTCGAGCACGACGTCGTGCTGCTGCCAGGTCAGCGGGAGCCAGGACCCGGCAGGACGGGCGGGGGTGCGCCGCACCATGTCCGCCTCCTTCGGGTCCGGGCGCCGGGGACGGGCCCGGATGCGCCGCGGGCCCGGGCAGCCGTACGCGCGAGGCGCACTGCTCCCGGGCCCACCGTGCAGGAAGGCGCTGTCGCGCCGCTGACGCGGCGCTGACACGGCTGGGGCCGCGCTGGAGGAACGCTGGGGCCCGGCTGCCGCGGCGCGGTCAGTGCCCTCCCTGGTGCATCGCGGACAGGAACCCGCGGTCGAGCATCGACCCGGCGGAGGTGTCGTCCGTGGTGGACAGCCCCGTGTCGTGGCAGGCGATGCTCAGCAGGTACCGGCCCATCACCGAGTGGGTGACGAAGCCCCACCCGGCCACCGGGGCGGTGCTGCCGTCCGGGGCCCGCAGCGAGAGGTCCGGGCCGAAGCCGAACTCCTTGAAGGCCAGCCGCAGCCCCTGCCCGATGGCCTTGCTGTAGGCCTCCTTGAGCGTCCACAGCCGCAGCGCGTGCGGCACCCGCTCCTCCTCCGGCATCCCGGCGATCTCCTCGGCCTCCGCGGGCGTCAGGATCTGCTTGCGCAGCAGGTCCAGCCGCACCGTCCGCTCGGCGGGCTCGACGTCCACCCCGATCCGGCCGATCCGGCTCAGCCCGACCGCCATCAGGTCGCCGGTGTGCGACAGGCTCAGCTCGATCTGGTCGAAGCCGCGCAGGTAGGGCCGCCCCTTGAGCTGGTAGGCCAGGTCGAGGTGCTCGGGCGGGACGCCGAGCGCCGCCCCGGCCGTGAACTTGATCAGCAGCCGGGCCGCCGCGAAGCGGTACCGGACCGCCGGGTCCGGGGTGCGCCGGTAGCGGGCCCAGTCCGCCTCCCCGAGCAGCTCGTGCAGCCGCGGGCTGGTCAGGACGGTCGGCAGCCACTCGCTCCAGGTCGTGTGGACCACCGCGTTGCCGAGGTCCGCCAGGTTCTCCCGGACGCCCTCCCACGGCCCGTCCGGCCGCGGCACGTGGAGGGGTGCCGCGCATACCACCCGGTTCATCGTCGTCTCCCTGCTCTCGTGCCGTGCCCCGTCCCTCAACCCGCCAGCGCCGTTCCGTAGAGGTCGAGGCTGCGCCCCGTCCGGTACCGCTCCAGGACCTCGCCCAGCAGCGCGGAGGTGACCTGCGCGGGCAGCTCGGGCACCTGGGCGCCCAGCCGGCACGCGATCCGGTGCAGGGCGGCCACCGCCCAGGCCGGGTCCTCGAGGAAGTCGCCGGTCCCGGCCCGGCCCTCCCACACCCCGAGCACCGCGGCGGCCGCCAGCACCAGGGCGTAGCGGTCGACCAGGGTGACGGCCTGCGGCTCGAAGGCGGTGCTGGGGCCGAGCGCCGCGCAGCGCTCCCGCAGCCGGTGCAGCTCGGCCACGAAGGAGTCCGCGAGTGAGGCCAGCGCGTTCTCCAGCGGCCCGCGCCCGCCGCGGGCCCGCAGCCGCCCGGCGGCGCCGACCAGCACCGCGGTGAGCAGGTCGTCGGCCCCGGAGTGGGCCAGGCGGCGGTGGTCCAGCGGCGGCAGCGGCGCGCCGGGCCGGAACAGGTCGGCGGGCGGCTCGGCGGTGCGGAACCACGCGGTGCGGGCCAGCACCGGCAGCTGCGGCACCAGCACCGCCTGGCACACGGCCGTCCCGGCGTGCCCGAGCCCGGCCACCGGCAGGTCCCGGACCAGCTTCTGGAAGCTGCCGTACAGCGGGCCGCCGTCGAAGCCGCGGCCGCCCAGCACGGTGGCCAGCTCCTCGAGGTCCTCGCGCAGCAGGCCCGGCATCGTGTACTTGACCGCGGCGCCCAGCAGGTACGACTGCTCCGGCAGCAGGCTCATCGCCCGCATCCCGGTGACGGCCATCGCGTCGCAGGCCAGCAGGTCGGCGAAGACCCCGGCCAGCACGCTGTGCCAGCGGCGGACCGGCTGCCCGTCGGCCCGGTCCTCGGTGGCGGCCCGCACGGCCAGCCGCAGGACGCCCTCCACCCCAGCGAGCACGGTGCCCGGGATCAGGCAGTGGCTGAGCTGGAAGCTGCGCAGCGCCAGCGACACCCCGTCGCCGACCGCGCCGACCAGCGCGCCCCCGGGCAGCGCGGCGTCCGCCAGCTGCAGCCCGGAGAAGTGCGCGCCGCGCATGCCGGGCATCTCCACCCGGCCCAGCCGGCGCACCTCGCCGGAGCCCGGCTGCCCGGGGCCGAGCAGGAACACCGAGTGGCTGCGCGAGCCGTACCCCTCGGAGGTGCGCCCGTACAGCACGAAGGCGTCCGCCCGGTGGGCGTTGAGCACCACGTCCTTGCGGCCGCTGAGCAGCCAGCCGCCGTCGGGGCGGGGGCGGGCGGAGACCTCGTCGCGCAGGACGGCGTTGGCGTGCGCGAGTTCGCGGTGCACGATCGCGGCCCGGCCGCCGCCGAGCAGGACGCCGGCCAGTTCGCGCTGCTGCCGCCGGTCGCCGCCGGTCCACACCGCGGAGGCGGCGAACAGCGAGGTGATGCCGAAGCCGTAGCCGAGCGCGAGGTCGCGCCGGAACACCGGGCGCAGCACCCGGGCGAGCTCCTCCAGCCCGGTGAGCCGGCCGCCGAGTCCGTGCGGCACGAACTCGGCGGACAGCCCGGCCGCGGTCAGCAGCTCCTCGGTGGCCTCGGGCGCCTGCCGGGCCAGGTCGGCCCGCAGCAGCGCCGGGTGCCCGTGCGGGTTGCCCGGGTCGAAGGGATCGCCGAGGGCGGCCTCCAGCCGGGCGGCCCGCTCCGGTTCGGCGTGCACCGGCACCTGGTCGGGGGCGTCCGGTACGGGGGAGTCCGGCCCGGTGGCGTCCGCGGCGGGGCCGGGGCCGGGGGCGTTGCGGGCGGGGGTCGCGGCGGTGCCTGCCGGGGTCACAGGACCCGGACCGAGTCGAGGGCGTACTGGGTGGCGTGGCGCAGCACGGTCAGACTGGCCTGCCCGAGGGCCTCGCCCAGGTGGCGGCCCGCGTCGAGGGCGTCCGCGCCGCGGCCCAGCACCTGCTCGACGGCCTCCTCGCGGAGCAGCACGTCGTGCCGGGAGATCAGGTTGACGCCGGTCTCGTCGGGCTCGATCGACCACTCGCCGGAGTGCGCGGCCATCAGCGGGGAGGTGTGGGTCTGCTTGTAGACGATGCGCTGGGCGCCCGGGAAGCAGATCCGCACCGACTCGGTGGAGTGCGCCCCGCCGTCCAGCGACAGGCTGCCCATCGAGACCCGCTGCACGCCCGGCGCGTCCTCGGCCAGGTCGATCCGGTTGACGTGCGGCAGCCCGGCGGGCCAGTTCTCCACCCGGTAGAGGAAGTCGAAGACCAGCTCCGCCGGGGCGTTGACGTGCACGACGTCCTCGAAGGACCACACCAGGTCGTCCAGGCGGGCCCAGCGCTCGGCGATGTCGGCGAGCCGGTCCAGCTGGGACGAGCTGTTGGCCACCGTGGCGGCCTCGACCCAGGCCGCGGCCCCGGGGTCGTCGTCGGCGACGGTGAAGGCGTGCTCCAGCGTCACCCGGCAGCTGCTGTCGCCGAGCGGCTCGACCGCCCAGATGCCGACCATCGACTCGGCGGGGGCGGCGGGCAGGTCCATGGTGAACTCGACCTGGAGCCGTTCCACGTCCAGGTACCTGCTGGACACCCAGGACTTGATCTCGTCGCCCGCCGTGACCCACATCCGCAGCCGCTCCCGCGTCCCGTCGAAGTCGAGCTGCTCGACGTGCACGCAGGGCGGGAAGAACAGCGGCCACCGGGTGGCATCCGCGATCAGCCCGTACACCACCCCGGCCGGGGCCGCGGCGACCACCTCGTGGATCATGTGGTGCACTCGCGCATCCGCCATCTCCCACACCCTCCTCGTCTGGATACTCCGCCGGAGCCGGCCGCCTCGCCGTTCCGGCCGGCGGGCGCCCGGCCGGCACTGCCGGACCCGGGCGGGCCGTCCGAGGCAGACGGCGCCCGCCACGGGGGAAGTCCGGGCCGCCGCCGGCCCTCGACCGGAGCCCGCCCCAAGGAGCCTGTCCGGAACCCCTCGGGATCTCCTCGACGCGCGCTCGAGCGCGCCTCGGAAAGCGTCACCCCCGCTCTCCGGGACTGACCCTTACCGCCCGGGACCGCCGCCACCGCGCCCCGGCCGGGATCCCGCCCTCCCCGCCACCCCCGTCCGCCCCACCACCCTCCCGCCACCACCGCAGCGACCACTCGCCCGCCCCCGCCCGCATCCCGCCGGAGCCGGCTCCGCGGCCTGCGCCCGGCGGCTCCGCACCGCCCCGCCGCTCCAGCGCCGCTCCGGAACGGCCCGGCCGATCCACCGCCGGGCCCCGAGCCGTCCACCCGCCGGGCTCGAGAGGACGTCCAGCCCCGGGGCCGACACTCGGTCACACGGGCAGCCCCCGGCGGTGCCCTCCCCGGTGGACACCGTGCCGCGGCACCCGGAGCGGCCTCCTCACCGAGGCCGCCCGCGCCGCGGGGCCGTCCACCGGTCTCCCCCGTACCGGTGGACGGCCCCGCGCGTGCCGCCCCGGCCCCCTCCCGGAGGCGTTCATGCGTGTCCTGCTGCTGCCCTGGCGTTTCGTCCGCTCCTTCTGGGACGGGCTGGTGACCCTCGGCCTCCTGCACACCGGCGAGAGCAACGACCCCCACGACCTCGCCCTGCGCCACCCCGACAGCACCCTCCCCCTCACCGCGGCCCCGGTCTTCGGCCCCCCGCCCGGCCACCCCGAACAGCTCCGCCCCGACCTCCCGCTGACCGCCCTCGAACGCCGGCTCCGCCGCGAACTCCAGCAGCCCACCCGGGCGGGCGACTTCGCCTAGGTCTGCCCGGTCGATCCTGTCGGATCAGCGCGCGGCTCCCCCAGCCCCCAGGGGGCTGGGGGGTATCCCTTGGCGCCCGGCAAGATCGGCCGGACAGAACATTTAGCGCCCGACGGCTGCTGCCGCCGCCCGCGCGGGCCCCGACACCCGGCCCACGCGGGCGGATTCGCCTGCTGAGACCTCAACTCCGGCTCCGCGCGGTCGACTTCACCGGGCTCTCGTGACCACCGCCGGTGCAGCCATCAATGCCCCAACCGAAGAAGTGGCTTCACGACCAGCGCTCGCCATCTCCACCTAAGCTGCCCTCAACTCTCCATCTGAGCATGGGACTTCACTCCGGCTCCGAAACACCGCACCCGGCCGCGGACGGACGGCGCCGCGACCCGATGACGGCGGGTCGCGGCACCGTCCGCCCGCGGCCGGGTACGCGTGCGCGTGGACCGCATGCCCCGGGCCGGGGGCCTCAGCGGCTCGAACCCTCCACGGCGCGGGCGCCCGAGCCGCTCGTCCCGTTCACGCCGCGGCCGCCCGGACCACCAGCGCCGAGTTGAACCCGCCCCGGCCGCGGGCCAGCACCAGGACGTGGCGCAGCCCCGGCAACTCCCGGGGCTCCCCGACGACCAGGTCGAGCGGGCAGTCGGCCGCGGTCCGCACCGTGCCGGTGGTCGGCGGCAGCAGCCCGTCGCGCAGCGCGAGCAGCGCGGCGGCCACGTCGAGCGCGGAGCCGCCCGCGCCGAGCCGGCCGGTCATCGACTTGGGCGCGGTGACCGGCACTCCGTGCGGCCCGAACAGGTCGGCCAGCGCGGCCGCCTCGGCCCGGTCCTCGGCCCGGTTGCCGGCCCCGTCGGCGAAGACCGCGCCGATCTGCTGCGGGGTCACTCCGGCGTCGGCCAGGGCCAGTTCGGCGGCCTCCTTGAGCCGGGGGCGGCCGGGTACGCCGTCGAAGGTGGCGGCGCAGCCGGCCACCGCGCCGTAGCGGGCGGCGCCGCGTTCGGCGGCCGCCCGGGCGTCCTCGAGGACGAGCAGCGCGCCGCCCTCGCCCGCGACGTGGCCGCTCGCGGCGGGGTCGAAGGGCAGGTAGGCGCGCTGCGGGTCGGTGGCGGTGCTGAGCCGGCCGTCGGCCAGCAGGGCGGCCCAGCCCCAGGGGCACAGCGCGGAGTCGACGCCGCCGGCCACCATGAGGGCGGCGCCCCGGCGGATCTCGCGGCGGGCCCGGGCGATCGCGTCGAGGCCGCCGGCCTGTTCGCTGACCACGGCGGTGGCGGGGCCGCGGAGCCGGTGCTGGATGGCGATCTGGCCGGTGTGCGCGGCGTGGAACCAGGCGGAGGACTGGTAGGCGCTGACGTACTTGGCGCCCCGGCCCCAGAGCGCCTCGAGGCCGCGCTGGCCGAACTCGGTGCCGCCGGTGGCGCTGCCGGTGACGACTCCGGCGAGGTGGCCGTGCCGGTCGGTCGGGGTGGCGCCGGAGTCGGCCATCGCTTCGCGGGCGGCGGCCAGTCCGAGCCGGGTGGCCCGGTCGGTGCTGGGCAGCAGCCGGCTGGAGACGTGCTCCTCGTCCACGAAGTCGCGGACCTCGCCGGCGATCCGCACGGGGTAGCCGGAGGCGTCGAAGCGGGTGATCGGGGCGATGCCGCCGCGGCCGGCCAGCAGGCTCTTCCACCAGGTGTCGGTGCCGAGCCCGTTGGGCGCGGCGACGCCGATGCCGGTGACGACCACCTCGGCGTCCTCGGTCCGTCCCCCGTTCACGCCGCCTCCTGCAGCCGGGGCCGGGTCAGCACGGCGGCGGTGTGGAAGCCGCCGAAGCCGCTGGCGACGCTGAGCACGGTGCTGGTGCGCTGCTCGCGGGCGATCAGCGGGGTGTAGTCGAGGTCGCAGATCGGGTCGGGCCGGTGCAGGTTCGCGGTGGGCGGCACGGTGCTGCGGGCGATGGCCAGCACGCCGGCCACCACGTCCAGGGCGCCGGCGGCGCCGAGCGCGTGCCCGATCATCGACTTGATGGAGCTGATCGGGACGCGCCGGGCGTGATCGCCGAGGCCGAGCTTGAGCGCGTGCGTCTCGTGCCGGTCGTTGTGCCGGGTGCCGGCGCCGTGCGCGTTGATGTAGTCGACGTCCACCGGGTTCAGCCGGGCCTCGTCGAGCGCGGCCCGGATCGCGCCGGCCATCTCCTGCCCGTCGGGGCGCAGCCCGGTCATGTGGTGCGCGCTGGTGTACGTGGCGAAGCCGGACAGCTCGGCGTAGGCGTGGGCGCCGCGGCGGCGGGCGTGCGAGAGCTCCTCGAGGATGACGACGGCGGAGCCCTCGCCGAGCACGAAGCCGTCGCGGGTGCGGTCGAAGGGGCGGGAGGCCGTCCCGGGTTCCTCGTTGCGCGGGCTGGTGAGCTGGATCCGGTCGAAGCAGGCCATGGCGATCGGGGAGATCGGCGCCTCGGCGCCGCCGGCGATCATCACGTCGGTGCTGCCGTCGCGGATCAGTTCGGCGGCGTGGCCGATCGCGTCCAGGCCCGAGGTGCAGCCGCTGGAGACCAGGCCGACCGGCCCCTGCGCCCAGCTGTCCCGGGCCACGGCGGCGGCGACCGAGCTGGGCACGAGGTAGTCGTAGAGGACGTCGGTGGCCTGGGTGTGGTCCACCGTCCAGGCGGCGCCGTAGTCGCTGAGCAGCGCGTACTGGGTGGCCAGGCCGGTGACGCAGCCGACGGCGCTGCCCAGGGTGACGCCGCAGCGCAGCGGGTCGGCGGCGATGCTGTCGGCGATGCCGCTGTCGGCGATCGCCTCGCGGGCGCTGACCAGCGCGAACTGGGCGGTCCGGTCGAGCCGTTCGGTGTCGGCGAGGGTGAAGCCGTGCGCGGTGGGGTCGAAGTCGACCTCGGCGGCGATCCGCGAGCGGTAGGCGGAGGCGTCGAAGATGGTGATGCCCCGGGTCGCGGTGCGGCCGGAGGTCAGCAGGTTCCAGAAGTTCCCGGCGCCGATCCCGCCGGGGGCGACGACGCCGATGCCGGTGATGACGACGCGCCTCACCGCCGGCCTCCGGGGGCCAGGGCGGCGGCCCGGTCTCGGCAGGCCTGGCCGACCAGGCGCGGCAGTTCGGGGGTGCCGACGAAGAAGTGGTCGCCGTCGACGGTGCGCGCCTCGACCCGCCCGGTGGCCCAGCCCCGCCACTCCTCGAGCAGCGCGGGCACGGCCAGCGGGTCGTCGCGGCCGGCGAAGACCAGCACGGGGGTGTCCACCTGGCCGCCGGTGACGGAGTCCAGCGCGGCCTGGCGCAGCGAGCCGGCCAGCCGCAGGTCGTCGCGGAGCACGGGCAGCACGGCGCGGTGCCACAGCCCGCCGGGCCGGGCCATCTCGCCCGCGGGCAGCGAGCCGAGCCGGTCCAGGATCGGCAGCAGGTGCTCGTCGGGCAGGTCGGCGGCGCTGACCAGGGCGGTGGCCACGTGCGGCGGCAGGCAGGCGCCGACCGCGAGGAACAGCGGGGGCGGCGCGCCGGTGTCGGTGAGCGCCCGGGTGAGGGTGTACGCGACCAGGGCGCCCATGCTGTGGCCGTACACCGCGTACGGCCCGGTGCCGGCCCGTTCGGTGAGGATCGGCATCAGGTCGGCGAGCAGGGCGGCCCGGTCGGTGACCCGGGGTTCGCGGCGGCGGCCGTCGCGGCCGGGCAGCAGGAGGGGCACCACGTCGACGTCGGGGCCGACCAGGGACGGCCAGCGGCGGTAGCCCGCCACTCCGCCGCCCGCGTGGCCGAGGCAGTAGAGCGTGGTCCGCTCCCCGCCGGCATCCGTCAGAGCAGTCATCCGTGGTCCTCCTCCTGCGATGCCGGTGCCTCACCCGGGAAGCCGCGGGGCCGGCCGTGGGATGCGGCGGCCTGCGCCGGCACCGCGGGGGCGCGGCCGTCCGCGGACCGAGCCTGTCCTGTCCGCCTCGAGCCCTGCTCGGCCCGGGTTCGGGCTCAGGCCGCGTACAGGTCGAAGGTGGAGGTGCGCCGGGGCCCGGCGGCGGTGTCCAGCAGCGGGTCGACGACGAGCATCGCCTGGTGCATCCGCTGGAGCTGGGGGGAGGGTTCGACGCCGAGCTCCTCGATGAGCCGGTGGCGCAGCCGGCGGTAGACGTCGAGCGCGGCGGCCTGCCGGCCGGAGCGGTAGAGCGCGACCATCGCCTGCGAGTGCAGCCCCTCGTGCTGGGGGTGGCGGGCGATCAGGTCGGTGAGTTCGGCGAGCAGTTCGGAGTGCCGGCCCAGCCGCAGGTCGGCGTCGATCCGGCGCTCCCGGGCGACCAGCCGGCTCTCCTCCAGGCGCATGACCTCGATCTCGAGGACGGGGCCGACCCGCACGTCGACCAGGGCGGAGCCCTCCCAGAGGTCGAGCGCCTCGCGCAGCCGGGAGGCCGCGGTCTCGTCCTCGCCGTCCTCGAAGGCCTGTCTGCCCTCGAGCAGCAGGCGTTCGTAGGTGTAGACGTCGACGGCCTCGCTGGGGACCTGCAGCAGGTACCCGCCGTAGCGGGTGGCCAGCACCTCCTTGGCGGAGCCCGGCGCGTCCGGGCCCATGGCGGTGCCCAGCAGGCGGCGCAGCTGGAGGATGTAGGTCTGGAGCGTGGTCAGGGAACTCTGCGGCAGCTCGGTGCCCCAGATCTCCTCCATGAGTGTCGGGACCGGGACGACCCGGCCCGGGTACAGGGCCAACAAGGCCAGGATCTGGCGGGGCTTCCCCGCCGTCGGGACGACAGAGATCCCGTTGACTTCGGCACTCAGAGCGCCCAGTACTTTAATCTTCATGGCTTCCCCTCCCCTTCGCCTCGGGGCATTCTCCGCCATATCCTCCAGCGGATGGCAAGGGATCCGAGGGTGCGTACCATCCGTTCGCCAGCCATTCTCTAGTGAATGTCGAGAGAAACTCCAAGAAGGGCGCCGAAACTCTCCTGACACCGCCCTGACGCCACGCTGACAAATCCGCCCGACAAGCCTTCCACCTGCGAAGACGTGCGTTCTTCCGCACACTTCCCGGCGCCCTTTCCCGCGCACCCGAACCTTCACGCTCCCCTCACCCGGACGCCCCTCCGGGCGGCATTTCCGGGGCTCGAGAACGGGTCGGGCGCGGCCCGTCCTCGAGAAATCCTCCACGACCCCCTGAAAGCCGCTGGCGGACGGCGGACCGCGGACCCGGTCGGGCGATAGCGTCCTGTCTCCGGGGAATTCCCCTCCCGGCCCTCGGGAAGCCGCCTTCGCCCGGCGCCCCCGCCCCCCGGTCCGCCGGTCCCCCCGTGCGAGGAAGCGATGGAGTTCGGAATCCTGGGCCCCGTCCAGGTGTACGACGAGAGCACCGGCCGGGGCGTGGTGCCCCCCGGTGCCAAGCAGCGCGCCCTGCTGGGCGCGCTGGTGGTCAAGGCCGGCCAGGTCGTGCCGGTGGAACGCCTCGTCGACGAACTGTGGGACGAGCACCCCCCGGCCAACGCCGCCAACGCCCTGCAGGCCCACGTGGCCCGGCTGCGCCGCCTGCTGCCCCCGCCCGCCCCCGGCGAACCGCCGCACGAGTGGCTGGTCACCCGCCCGCTCGGGTACGCGCTGCGGCCCGGTCGGATCGACACCGACGCCCGGCGCTTCCACCGGATGGTCGCCGAGGGCCGGGCCCTGGCCGGCGCCGACCCCGGCCTGGCCGCCGACGCCCTGCGCGAGGCCATGGCCCTGTGGCGCGGCCCCGCCCTGGAGGGCAGCGGACGCGGCGCGATCTGCTCGGCCGAGGCCTCGCTGCTGGAGGAGAGCCGCCTGGTCGCCCTGGAGGCGCTGTACGACGCCTGCCTGCGGGCCGACCGCTGCGACGGCATCACCGGCGAACTCGAGGAACTGACCACCGCCCACCCGCTGCGGGAGCGCTTCTACGACCTGCTGATGGCCGCGCTGCACCGGTGCGGCCGCCGGGCCGAGGCGATCGGGGTGTACGACCGGGCGCGCCGCCGCCTGCTGCGCGACCTGGGCGTCGAACCGGGCCCGATCCTGCGCGAGCGGGTGGAGGCGGTCCTGGACCACCGGGAGCCCGTCCCCGGCCCGTGGCCGCCCGGCCGCGCCGCGGCGGCGTACCCGGCCGCGGCGGTGGCCGCGGGGGGCCGGACCGGGCCGGACGGCGAGGCCGGCGCGGCCGCCGAGGTCGGCGCGCTGCGCGAGGAGGTGGTCCGGCTCAACAGCCGCCTCGAACAGCTCTCCCGGGACCAGCGGGAACTGCTCGGCCGCCTCGAGCGGCTCAGCGCCCGGCGGACGGCGCTGCGCTGAGGCCGTCCGCGCCGCCCGGGCCGCGCCGACGGCCCCGGACCGGCCGCCCGGACCGACCCGCCCGGGCCGCGGCCGCCCCGCCCGTGGCGGGCTACTCCTCCGGCGCCTCGGTGTCCACGCCGTCGGCCGACAGGGTGGCGAGCAGGCCGGTGGGGGCCAGGGTGGGCAGCAGCAGGCGCCAGAACCGGCCGACCGTCCGCGGATCGAGCCACTCCGGCTGCCGGGTGCCCAGCACCTCCATGCCGACGGTGCCGGCCACCACCGCGGTCGCGGCCTCCTCCGGCACCACCTCCGGGCGCAGTTCGCCGCGCTCGCCCGCCTGCCGGAGCGTCTCCCGCACCCAGTGCTGCCAGTACCCGCGCAGGTCGACGCCGGGCGGGCGGGCCGGGTCGCCGCCGAGCTCGAAGCCGGCCCGCAGCACCACGTCGTCGCTCAGCTCCCGGGCGAGCCGGTAGGTGGCGTCGACCAGCCGCTGCAGGCAGCAGTCGGCCGCCTTCGGGCCGTCGGCGGTGACGGCCCGAAGGCGGGCCAGCGCGGACTCCTCGACCGCGTCCGCCACCGCGGCCTTGTTGGCGAAGTGGAAGTGCAGCGCACCGTTGCTCACCCCGGCCCGTCTGCTGATCGTGGCGAGCGAGGCGACCGTGAACCCCTCCTGGTGGAACATCTCCGCCGCGGAGCGGACCAGGGTCTCCCTGGTGCGCAGTGCACGTTCCTGTTTGACCATCAGCGCTCCATTTACTGCGGGGGGTTGCCGTGCTTCCGGGCGGGAGCGTCGACATGCTTGTTGCGGAGCATGTCGAGCGAGCGGATGAGCACCTCGCGGGTCTCGGCCGGGTCGATGACGTCGTCCACGAGGCCGCGCTCGGCCGCGTAGTACGGGTGCATCAGCTCGCTCTTGTACTCCTTGATCTTCTGCGCACGCATCGCCTCGGGATCCTCGGCGGCGGCGATGTCACGGCGGAAGATGACATTGGCGGCGCCCTCGGCGCCCATCACGGCGATCTCGTTGGTCGGCCAGGCGAACGACAGGTCCGCGCCGATGGACTGCGAGTCCATCACGATGTAGGCGCCGCCGTACGCCTTGCGCAGGATCACCGAGATCCGCGGCACCGTGGCGTTGCAGTAGGCGTAGAGCAGCTTCGCGCCGCGCCGGATGATGCCGCCGTGCTCCTGGCCGACGCCGGGCAGGAAGCCGGGGACGTCCTCCAGCGTGACGATCGGGATGTTGAAGGCGTCGCACATCTGCACGAAGCGCGCGCCCTTCTCGCTGGCCTCGATGTCCAGCACGCCGGCCAGGGTGGACGGCTGGTTGGCGACGATGCCGACGACCATGCCGTTGAGCCGGGCCAGCGCGCAGATGAGGTTGCGCGCCCAGCGCTCGTGCACCTCGAGGTACTCGCCGTCGTCGACGATCTCCTCGATCACCTCGGCCATGTCGTAGGGGCGGCTGCCGTCCGCCGGGACGAGGTCCAGCAGCACCTCGGAGCGCCGGGTCTGCGGGTCGGTGCACGGCACGCACGGCGGGTACTCGCGGTTGTTCTGCGGCAGCATCGACAGCAGGTAGCGCACCTCGGCGATGCAGGTCTCCTCGTCGTCGTACGCGAAGTGCGCCACGCCCGAGGTGCCGGAGTGGACGTCGGCGCCGCCGAGCCCGTTCTGGGTGATCTCCTCGCCGGTGACGGCCTTGACCACGTCCGGGCCGGTGATGAACATCTGGCTGGTCTCGCGGACCATGAACACGAAGTCGGTGAGCGCGGGGGAGTAGGCCGCGCCGCCGGCGCACGGGCCGAGCATGACGGAGATCTGCGGGATGACGCCGGAGGCCTTGGTGTTGCGCTGGAAGATGCCGCCGTAGCCGGCCAGCGCCGAGACGCCCTCCTGGATGCGCGCGCCGGCCCCGTCGTTGAGGGAGACGAGGGGGGCGCCCGCGGCCAGGGCCATGTCCATGATCTTGTGGATCTTCTGGGCGTGGGCCTCGCCCAGCGCGCCGCCGAAGATCCGGAAGTCGTGCGCGTAGACGAAGACCGTGCGGCCCTCGACCTTGCCCCAGCCGGTGATCACGCCGTCGGTGTAGGGCTTCTTGGACTCGAGGCCGAAGCCCTGGGCGCGGTGCCGGCGCAGCGGCTCCACCTCGCGGAAGGAGTCCTCGTCGAGCAGCAGGGCGATCCGCTCCCGGGCGGTCAGCTTGCCCTTGGCGTGCTGCGCCTCGGTGGCCTTCTCGCTCGGCCCGGCGAGCACCTGCGCGCGGATCGCGTGCAGTTCGGCCACCTGGCCGTGCGAGTCCGCCGCCTCGGTCACTTCGATCGAGGCGTGGACAAGGTCATTTACCACAGTCACGACACAACCTCCCCATGGTGCGGCCCGATCGAGCGCCCTCACCATAACAAACCATCTGAGCGGTTTCTATGTGGGGAAGCGCGGCGCGCACGCAAATCTGCCATAGACAAAAGACTGCTCGGTCCTATCGCCAGTTGTGCGGCGGGCGGTGCGCGACGACGGGGCGCTCGGGCCGCCACAGCGGAACGTTCGGGGTCTCCGCACCGTCGGACGGAGCACTCCGTCCGGCCACTGCCGACCACAACACCGCCATGACGACGGCGAGTTCCTCGTCACTGGCCCGGCCGCGCTCGACCCGCAGCGCAAGCATCCCGGTCTCCGAACCGCCCATTCCGCCTCCTCCGGCTTTCGAACACCGTCCGCCACCCGGCTATAGAGGCACCGCAGAAGCGCTTGAGGAACCGTTCAGAACGCACGGAGGACGACTGAAGGAAACCGGTCAGTCCTTTTGTTTTTTCGGGCGGCGCGGGACGGCACCGAGCGCCGGCGGGGCGGGCCGCACCGAGTTGCGGCCCGCCCCGCCGGCGCTCCCGCGGGCGGAGGGGGAGGTCCCGTCCGCGGGAGGTGCCGTGCCGACGACTCACCACTGACCGGGCTGGTAGCTCCCCGCGGGCGTCCGGCAGATCACGTTCATCCGGTTGTAGGCGTTGATCAGGGCGATCGCCGAGACCAGCGCGGCGAGCTGCTCCTGGTCGTAGTGCGCGGCGGCGTTCGCCCACACCGCGTCGCTGACCCCGCCGGCCGCGTCGGCGATCCGGGTGGCCTCCTCGGTGAGCTCCAGCGCGGCGCGCTCGGCCTCGGTGAACACGGTGGCCTCGCGCCAGGCCGCGACCAGGTTGAGCCGCTCCGGCTGGTCCCCGGCGTGCACGGCGTCCTTGTAGTGCATGTCGGTGCACATCCCGCAGCCGTTGATCTGGCTGGCCCGCAGCAGCACCATGTGCTGGGTGGCGGCGGGGAGGCCCGACTCGGTGATCACCCGGCCCGCGGAGTTGATGGCCTTGGTGAACTTCCCGCCGGTGGCGGTGCTGTAGTAGGCGAAACGGGCTTCCATCCCGGGCTCCTTCGGCTCTGCGCTCACTTGCACTGCGCTGACGGACGGCGCGGCGGCGATGTGACAGCCCGCCCCCGGAATCCCGCGTGACCCGCGTCACACCCGTCACGGCCGCACCCCGGCCCCGGCCTCACACCGCCACGGCGACGCCCGCCTCCCGGATCCGGTAGCGGGCCGGACGGCCGGCCGGCACCAGCGCGGGCAGCAGCCAGTCCCACAGCTCGCCGGTGCGGCGCAGCAGCTCCGGCAGCGGCAGCCCGCTGCCGGCCAGCACCTCGAGCCCGCACACCACGACGGTCAGCAGCGTCCGCGGGCTGGGCCCGCCCGGGTCCCGGCGCAGCGCCCCGTCCTGCTGGGCCCGCTCCAGCAGCCGCACCGTCTCGGCCGTCCAGGTCCGGCGCACGTCGCCGTCGGACGCCGCCCGGTCGGCGCGCTCGCTGCCGAGGCGGCAGCCGGCCCGGACCACCGCCTCCTGGTGCAGGGAGCGGGCCAGCCAGTACGTCAGGTCGATGAGCCGCTGCAGCGGCTCCCCGCCAGCGGCCTCCTGGCCGGCCAGGAAGCCCTCCAGCAGTTCCAGGGCCTGCTCCTGCACCGCGTCGGCCAGTTCGCCCTTGGAGCCGAAGTGGAAGTACAGCGCCCCCTTGGTGACACCGGCCTGCCGGGCGATCCGGTCCAGGGTCGCGCTGGCGTAGCCGCTGCGGTCGAAGGTCTCGGCACCGGCCCGCACCAGTTTGCGGCGGGTGCGCTCGGATCTGGCCTGCATCGCGTGCCTCCTTCTCTCGTTCCCGGGCGGCGGCCCGGCCTGCGGTCCGCGCCCGCCCGGTCCGCGGCGCACCCGCGGACCGGCCCGGCGCGGGCCCGGCGGCGTCAGCTCAGGCGGCTGAACCGCTCCCCGGTCCCGGCCGGGACCGGGTGGAGCGCGGGTTCGGGGCTGGCGGTCAGGATCGAGCGCTGCAGCCGCCGCAGGGCCGAGGACGGCTCCAGGCCCAGCTCCCGCACCAGGGCGTTGCGCAGCCGCTGGTAGGCCTCGAGGGCTTCGGAGCGCCGGCCCGAGCGGTGCAGCGCCAGCATGAACTGGCCGTGCAGGTTCTCGTGGGTGCGGTGCCGGTTGACCAGCACGGTCAGCTCGGCGAGCAGCTCGCGGTGCCGGCCCAGCCGCAGGTCGGCCTCGATCCGCTGGTCGAGCGCGCACAGCCGGGTCTCCTCCAGCCGCTGACGCTGTATCTCCAGCTGCGGGCCGGTCTGCACGTCGGCGAGGGCGGAGCCGGTCCACAGGGCGAGCGCGTCGCGCAGTTCGCGGGCGGCCCCGGCGAAGTCGCCGGCGTCCATGGCCCGGTAGCCCAGGCCGGCCTGCCGCTCGAACTCGCGCACGTCACTGGCGCCGCCCGCGGTGTTGAGCAGGTAGCCGCCGGGCGAGGTGCTCAGCACGTCCTTGGCGGTGCGCGGGTCGTCGTCGGGCAGGGCCGCGTCGATCAGCTCGCGCAGCTGCAGGATGTACGTCTGCAGCGTGGTGCGGGCGCTGCGCGGAGGGGTCCGCCCCCACAGTTCCTCGACCAGCGACGCCACCGGTACCACCCGGTCGGCGTGCAGGGCCAGCAGGGCCAGGACCTGTCGTGGCTTGGGCGCGGTGGGCGTCACCGACGTCCCGCGTTCCCTGACGTCCAACGCGCCCAGAACAGCGATGTCCATGTCGCCTCCTGTACGTACGTGAGTGATGGTCCGTCAGGTCCCTCAAGATCCGTTCACACGTACCGCCCTGACACTCGATCAGTAGAAAACGGGACGGCCGGTTTGTCAATACCAAACCGTCCATGCCGTTTTGTTCATCTTGAGGCTGCAGAAGAACCCGCAGGTCACAGCCTTGAGCCTCATTCAAGGGCAGCGGCCCCCCGGAATCCGGCCATCCTCGAGGCCCCCGCCCTTGCCATTGATCCACCTTTTCAGAACGAACGGTCTGTTTCGAGGCGCTCCGTGCCCGCCAACGCCCCCGTCCGGCCTGCGGAACGCGGCCGGACAGCCGCTTCGACCGCCCCGGAGCCGGCGGCGCGCCCCCCTCGGGGGAGGTGGCCGGACACCTGCCGCACCCTCGGGGCGACACCCCCAGCCTGCCCCGATGGCCGTGCGCTGCAAGGCCATTGGCCTAGAGTCGGGCTAGGGAACCGCTCAAGGGAGAGGCGCCCGCTCGAGGTCCGGCCCGAAGATGACCGAGTCTTGGTCGCGTATCGCTGGAAATAAAACCGGATGGTATATATCTTCACTCTCAGCGATCTGACCGTAACGCCATTCGACACGCCAGGGGGCAGCATGTCCGTGCGCACAGACCACCAGGATCGGACCGTGATCAGCACCGGACACCGGGTGACGATCCCCCAACCCCGACGGGTGGGGGAGCTTTCTCCCGTCTCGCTGACCACTACCGTCCCGAAGGAGTTCGTCCACCGGGCCGCTGTCGCCGAGGTGCTGCTCACCGAGTGGAGCCGCACCGACGACACCCGCTTCACCGCCCGGGCCCAGTGGCCTCGCGGCCACAGCTTCTTCACCCCCGTCCGGGGCGAGTACCACGACCCGCTGATCGCCATCGAGACGATCCGCCAGATCGGCACCCTGCTGGCCCACACCGAGTTCGGCGTCCCGCTGGACCACCAGTTCCTCATGTGGGACTGCGCCTTCACCGTCGAGCCCGAGCAGCTGCGGATCGGGGACGCGCCGGCCTCGATCGACCTCGAGGTCTGCTTCGAGGAGGTCCGGCTGCGCGGCCGCAGACTCGCCGGCGGCCGCTACCGGGTCGTGCTGCGCCGTGACGGGCGGGTGGCGGTGACCGGCGGCGCCTCCTTCACCTGCGCCGCGCCCGAGGTGTACCGGCGGCTGCGGGGCGAGCGGGCCCTCGGCCGCGCCGGCCAGCTGCCGCTGACCGCCCCGACCGCGCCGCAGACCGTGGGGCGGATGTCCCCCACCGACGTGGTGCTCTCCCCGGTCGGCGAGCCCGGCCGCTGGCAGCTGCGGGTGGACACCCGGCACCCGGTGATCTTCGACCACCCGCTCGACCACGCCCCCGGGATGCTGCTCGTCGAGGCCGCCCGGCAGGCCGCCGCGGCCACCCTGGACTGCCAGGACTTCCTGCCGGTCGCGCTCGGCGCCGAGTTCAAGCGCTACGTCGAACTGGACGCGCCCTGCACGATCGAGGCCGTCCGGCTCCCGGGCGACGCCCCGGCCGTGCTGGTGACGGGCCACCAGTTCGGCGAGCCGGCCTTCACCGCGACCGTGACCGGAGCACCCCCCGCCCGCTGACCGGCCCCCGCGGCCGCTCCCCGTGCCGGCCGTCGCAGGCCCCGTCCGCTCCGCCCCCGCCCGTCGGCGTCCTCCGCCGACGGGCGTCGTGCGTCCCTTTACCCACCAATTGCCGGACGTTTTCCGAACGATCGGTACGGACGGCCTTGCTCACAGCGTCGTGTCGCGCCTTAAGATACAAACTAC
This sequence comes from Kitasatospora cineracea, assembly GCF_003751605.1. Lineage (NCBI taxonomy): Bacteria > Bacillati > Actinomycetota > Actinomycetes > Kitasatosporales > Streptomycetaceae > Kitasatospora > Kitasatospora cineracea. The sequence continues at coordinate 24,853 of NZ_RJVJ01000004.1, read as the reverse complement.
GCGGTTTTTTTGGACGACAATCGGCCTTGCCCCACCAGGTCGAGGAGGCACAGTGGCAACACAAGACCGGGCCACCCGCACGCGCGGGGCCATCCTGAAAGCTGCGGCGCAGGTCTTCGAGGAGCGCGGCTACCAGGCGGCGACGATCGCCGAGATCCTCGCCGCCGCCGGAGTGACCAAGGGCGCGCTGTACTTCCACTTCCAGTCGAAGGAGGAGTTGGCGCACGGCGTACTGGCCGAGCAGGACATGAAGCTCGTCATCCCCGAACGCCCCTGCCGGACGCAGGAGTTCGTCGACATGTGCTTCACCCACGCGCACCGGCTGCAGACCGAGCCGATGGTCCGGGCCGGCGTGCGCCTCTCACTGGACATGGAGGCCACCGGGCTCGACCGCACCGCGCCGTTCCGCGGCTGGCAGACGGCGGTCAGGGACGTGTTCGAACGGGCCCAGGCCCAGGGCGAGCTGCTGCCGCACGTCGTGCCCGAGGAGACCTCCTCGGTGGCGGTGGGCGCCTTCGCCGGAATCCAGCAGATGTCCCAGGTGCTGACCGACTATCAGGACCTGCCCGAGCGGATCGCCAGCCTGCTGCGGCACCTGCTGCCCAGCGTGATGCTGTCCTCCGTCCTGACCTCCCTGGACATCGCCCCCGACCGGGGTGCGCGGGTGTTCGCCGAGCTGACGGCCGTCCCGGCCGCGGGCTGAGCGCCGGTACCCGTGCGGCGGCGGTAACGGCCCGCCCGGCCCGGCACCGCGGGCCCCGGCGCGGACCCCGCCCCGGCGGGCGGCGGACGCCTGCGGGCGGCCGCCGAAGTGCGCCTCCAGCGCCTGCCCCAGCCCGCCGCCGCCGGCCGCCCAGGCCAGGTAGCCGTCGGGCCGCACCAGCAGCGCCGGCTCCGGCAGCGCGTCCGCCCGGGCGGTCCGCACCACCGACAGCAGGCCCGCCCAGGGCCCGGCCTCGGCCAGGTACCGGCCGCCCCGCTCGCCCGCGAGCAGCAGCACCGGCCGGCCCGGCCCGAGCAGCCGCACCACGTCGGTCTCCCCGTCCGTGGTCGCCAGCCGGGTGTTGGGCAGGAACCGGCCCTCCCAGGCCGAGGCCCCGTCGGTGCGGGCCGGCAGCACGGTGTCCTGGGCGCTGATCAGGCCGCCGAGGTAGCCGCCGGCCGGCCCGGCCGCCTCCACCAGGTCGCCGAGCAGCCCGCGCAGCGGGTCCAGGAACGGGTCCGGGTTCATCAGGACGAGCTGCGCCCGGGTGTTGTCGATGACCCGCCGGGCGGCGGGCCGGCGCTCGGGGTCGTAGCTGTCCAGCAGCCGGGGCCCGGCCAGGCCGCGCACGGTGAGCGCGAGCTTCCAGCCGAGGTTGACGGCGTCCAGCAGGCCCGTCCCCAGGCCCTGGCCGCCGATCGGGAAGTGCACGTGCGCGCTGTCCCCGGCCAGCAGGACCCGCCCGGAGCGGAAGGTGTCGGCCAGCCGGGAGAAGTCGCTGAACCGGCTGGGCCAGCGGATGTCGGTCATCGGGACGTCGCGGCCCGCGATCCGGGCGGTCTGGCGTCTGAGCTCCTCCGGGGCGGGCGGCCGGCGGTCCGGGGCGGCCCCCGTGCAGTCCAGGACCCGCAGGTAGGTGCGGCCGCCGGGCAGTGCGGTGCAGACGATCCAGCCGCGCGGGGTGCGGTGCCAGCCGGGGGCCAGCGCGGCCGGGTCGGCGAGGGTGACCTCGCCGGCCAGGGCCGCGACCGTCGCGGGCGCGGTCGAGGAGCCGATGCCGGCCCGCTCCCGCACCAGGCTGTGCGCGCCGTCGGCGCCCACCAGGTAGTCGGCGCCGATCCGGACCGGGCCGTGCGGGCCCTCGGCCGTCACCTGCGCCCCGTCCGGGCCGGTGCGCACCTCGACCGCCCGGTACCCGCGCATGATCCGGGCGCCCGAGGCCCGGGCCCGGGCCTCGAACAGCCGCTCCAGGTCGGCCTGGGGGCGCTTGAGGATCGGCGCGGGCTCCTCGGCCGGGGCCGCCACCGACAGGCCCGGTATCCCGGCGAAGTGGAAGGAGCGGCTGACCGCGCCGTCGGCCGCGGGCGGCTCCAGGTAGCCGCGCCGCACCAGGCTCTGCACCACCCGGGCGTGCAGGGTGGTGGCCTTCGGCTGCTCCGACACCGCCCCGGCCGCCTCCAGCACCACCGTCCGGACCCCCTGCCCGGCCAGCTCCGCCGCGGTCAGCAGGCCCACCGGCCCGCCCCCGACCACCAGTACTTGCGCGCGCACCTGTCCCGTCATGCCGGCTCCCCCACCTGGCCACCGTTCGCGCCGCGCCGCGGACGGCACGCGCGACCAACGGCCAGAAAATATACCGGGCGCTCGGTTTTTTGCAACGCTCCGCAGCTGCCCGCTCTCAGCCCGGCAGGGCGGCCCCCGGCTGCGGCCGGCCCGCCGGCCGCAGGCCGCCCTCCGAGCGCCCGGTCTTCAGGCCCTTGCTGCCCGGCGCCACCGTGCTCGGGTCCACCGCCTCGGCCGGCGCCCCGGTCGCGTACAGCCCCGCGGGGTCGGTGTCCCGGTCGTGCGGCAGCAGCCAGAACACCCGCCGCCGGAAGGTCCCCGAGGACCGCGACGGCTTCGCCCCCGGACCCAGCTGCGCGTAGCCCACCATCCGGCCGTCGCGGTGGTACGCCGGCCGGCCCCGGCGGGTCGGCAGCCGGTCCAGGCTCTGCCGCACGTAGTCCAGGCTGCCGATGTCCTCCAGCCAGACCAGCGCGGCCTCGTGGACGATCTCGTCCTCTGCGATGAGAGCGCTCATACCGTCTCCTCGTCGGCAAGCAGGCCGATGCCTGGGTAGTACTTGCGCTGGTTCGACAGGACCATCGCCTTCGGCGACACCAGCCCCACCGCCTCCCGGATCCTGGCCGCGAACCCCCGCGACGACAGCGGCGGAACGCCCTCGCCCAGGCACCAGGAACGGTAGGCCGCGTAGAGCTGGGCCTGCTCGGCCCGCAGCTCCGGGGCGACCCGGCAGGCCTCCGCGACGAACCGCCCGGTGTGGTCCTCGGTCTCGGCGTAGGCGTCGGTGGCGATCCGCACCCGCTCCGGACCGGCCAGGTCCTTGTCCCCCGCCAGGTAGCAGCGGGCGCCCTCGATCAGCCAGTTGAGGATGCCCGGCCCCTCCTCGGTGACCAGGACGTCCGCCAGGTTGTCGATCTTCCGGTCGTCGGAGACCACCCGCTCGAACGGGACCAGCCGCATCCGCCGCCAGAACGCGAAACCGCCGGTGCCCACCTCGGGCCGGTGGTTGCCCAGCAGCCACAGCTTGTGGGTCGGCTGGAAGCTGAAGAAGTCCTGCCGCATCCGCCGCGCCTTGATCCGGTCCCCGCCGGTCAGCAGCTTCACCCGGGCCTCGTCGAACCGGTCGCCGGGCCGGACCTCGCTGCAGACCACCACCCGGCGCCCGTGCAGCTCCGCCAGGTCGGTCGGGTGCCCCTCGTACGGGCGGGCCATCAGGAACCCGGGCGGCGCCGCGTCCGCGTAGTCGCCCAGCAGCCGCATCAGCACGTCCAGCAGCACCGACTTGCCGTTCTTGCCGTAGCCGAACAGGAACGGCATCACCTGCCCGCCCACGTCGCCGGTCACTGAGTAGCCCAGCAGCAGGTGCAGGAAGGCGATCATCTCCGCACCCTCCGCGTCCTCGCCGAAGGTGTCGGTCAGGAAGCGCTGCCAGCGCGGCGCGGGCACCGGCAGCGGCGTCACCGTGGTCGACCGGGAGTGGAAGTCCTTGTTCGGGTCCGGCGCGTGCATCCGACCCGTCCGCAGGTCCACCACCCCGCCGGGGGTGCACAGCGCGTACGGGTCGGCGTCCAGCTTGGCCGCGTTGAGCACCATGCCGGGGGCCGTGCGGGCCTGTAACAGCATGGCGTGCATCCCGCTGGTGCTCAGCGCCCGGCGCCGGTGCTGCTGCAGCGCGGAGGCGGTGAACACCCCGCGCGGGTCGTCCGCCGCGATGCTCTCCGCCAGGTCGCCGGCCGCCCACAGCACGGTGTCGTCCTCGTCGTCCAGCCACCGGGTGCCGTCCCAGCGGTACCAGCCCAGCCCCGGCACGTGCCGGTAGTCGTCCGCGTACAGCTTGACGAACAGCTTGGCGTTGCCCCGGTCGGTCAGGGTGTCCGGGAGCAGGCCCTGGGCGGTCGCGCCGCCCCCGGCCGGGCCGGCGGGCACCTGGGCCTCGCCCGGCGCGGCCGGCTGCACCGCGCTGGCCAGGATCTCCCGCGCCACCGCCCGGGCGTCGAACTGGGCGTCGAGCAGCGTGCTCCTCTCCGGAAGGCTCATCCGGGGGTCCCCCGCATCAGCGGGCGGCGCGCGCCCGCCCGCAGGCCGCTGCGGATGATCGCCGCGGCCCGCCGCTCCTGCCCCGGCCGGGCCAGCCCGGCCGCCTCGGTCAGCGCCCGCACCGCCTCCGCCTCGGTCAGGTACCCGGCCGCGGCCAGCCCCCCGGCGGTGTACGCGGCCCGGTTCAGCCGCTCGGAGAAACCCGCCCCCTGCGCCAGCGCCCCGCAGGCCGCCACCTCCGCCAGCGGACCGGCCAGCAGCCCCGCCACCGTCCGACGGCCCCCACCGGCCCGCAGGACGGCCGCCAGCGCCCGCTGGGGCACCGCGGCCCGCCCCGGCTCCGCGCCCGGCTGAGGGGCCGTCAGGTGCCCGGTGCGGCGCAGCTCGTGCGCCAGCCACCCCGGCAGCGGCGCGGGCTCCCGGACGGAGTCCACCGGTGTGTAGTCCCCCGCCGCGGTCCTGGTCCCCGGCGCCACGATGTAGCCCCCGTACGCCCGCACGTCCACCTGCCAGGCCAGCGCCCGCCCCGAGGACGAACCCGTCGAGCACAGCCACCGCTGCCCGGGCAGCGCCCGGTACCAGACGTGCAGGCCCCCCGAGGGCGTGCGCACCCGCAGCGTCCCGGTGTCCTCGGCCGGACTGGCCTCGCCGTGCAGCGCGGCCAGCACCGCCAGCGTGTGGAAACCGTTCTCCAGCCCGGTCAGGTCCGCGCCCTCCGGGATGACGATCCCGGGCAGCAGCCGGTCCCGCCCCGGCAGCGCGACCCGGTGCGCGTCCACGTCGACGACCACCAGCCCGGCCGGCCCGCAGGAGATCCCGACCCCGAAGCCCTCCCGCCCGCTCCACCACCGGTCCACCAGCGCCTGGTCCACCGTTGCCGCGTGGAACCCGTGGCACCAGCGCCCGCTGCGCAGGCACGCGCACCCCTGGTGGTGGTGCCCCGGCACCCGGCACGGCGCGCAGTTGCCCGCCGGAGTCTTGCGCCCCGACGCCAGCGGCAGCACCGGCCACCCCCGGGCGGCACACCACCGGGCCGTGGCCCACGGCCCCGACCCCGCCGGGATCTCGGCCCCCGCCGGACGGGGACGCGCCGATCCACTGCCCCGAGCCCACAGCTCCGCAGTCATGGCTCCCCCGTCAGCGACTCAAGCGACTCAACGAGGAAAACACACTAGCGATCCCCGATCACTCACTGTGCACCAAAAAACACCCGCTCCACCCCACCCGCCCGCGCCCGGGCTGGTCCCCGGCCGAAAAACCCCCGGCGAACGGCAGCGACCGAGCGACTGAGGGCAGCGACCGAGCGACTCTTCGGTCGCTGCTCAGTCGCTGGACAAAACCCCAGGTCAGAGCAGGTCCAGCCGAAAAAACAGCGACTGAAGCGACTCAAGGTCCCTATATATCTCCGTCTCACGTACGCGGGGGCACATACGCACACACACGTGAAATGGCTTCATATACCCGGACCTTCAGTCGCTTCGGTCGCTGTTTTCTCCCACTCACTCCCCCTGACCTGCACTTTTCCCAGCGACCGAAGCAGCGACCGAAGGGTCGCTCGGTCGCTGTCCTTCGGTCGCTCGGTCGCTGCCGGGCCCACTCGCCCCGCCCGACCCCCCATCCGGGCTCCACTCCGGCCCGAGCCACCGTCCACCGGATCTCCTCGCCCACCGCCCCGATCCGGCCGCCCCGGACCTTCGGTCGCTTCGGTCGCTGTTCCCCTGCGACCCGCCACCCTCCGGCGGTCTGCCCGTACGAACCACGTTCCCCACGGGGCGGCCCCTCCGCCCGGGCTGACGCGGCCGAACCGCGGACCGTACCCCGCCAGGAGCGCCCCGACGCCGGAACGGGGGCCTCCCTCCACCGGGGCCGGCCTCACCGCCCAGGACGCAGTGGCCCCCGGGTCGCCACCTGGAGGCCGGTGGCGAGCAGAGTGCCCCCGTCGGGCCCGGCCGCAGTGCTGTGCCGGGGCTGATGCCAGTCCGGGTCGAGGAAGAGCAGCACCCCACCCCCGACCGGGCTCCCGCCCCCCGTGATCCGCCCCGCGAATAGCCCCCGGAACCCCTCCCGCAGGCCGAACACCCGCGGGTGTTGGGGCCAGCCGCCCGCGCGCCTCTTACTTAAGAAGGGGGAATATGCCCTGACCTGCGGAAACGTTGGAGCTAAGGTCTGGTTTTCCAGACCTTAAGGTCTGGAAAACCAGACCTTAGCTCCGGTCGAAGGGCAGCAGATCGCCGCCCTTGCCGTGGAAGCGGCAGTCTTCTCCACGGTTTCCTGTAGATTCAGTCGTCTAAGGCCGGGTTTTCTGGAACTAACGTCCGAAAAACCGGCCCTTGTGGACACCGCGTCAACGCCTCCGAGCGAGGACGGCCACCCTCCCGTGACAAGGAGCAACGATGGCCCGCAGGGGCAACATCGCCTTGGTGAACCTGGACACCGGTGCGGTACTGCCGGTGCCGAAGAGCAGGACACCGCACACCATGGACGGTCCCTACACGCTCAACGCCTGTACCGACGACGCGCCGCTGTACGCCCTGGCGCTGTCCGGGGCGGAGTGGGCGGCGATCGACTGGGTCCGTTCCAGGGGCGGCGCGGGTGCTGCGGTCAGAGTCTCCCCGGCCGTCGTCGCTGCGGACATCCACACCACCGTGACGACGGCCAAGAACGCCCTCGCCCGCCTGGTGAGGCTCAACGTCCTGCTGAAGACCAGCCCGCGCAGCCAGGTCTACCAGCTCAACCCCCGCCGGTTCTGGGAAGGCAGCGGCGACGCCCAGGTCCGGGCCTGCCGCCGGCTCGACCCGCCTGCGATCGTTCCCGACGCCAAGGCTGTTGCCGCGGCGCGGAAGGCGGCGGCGAAGTTCGCCGGCAGCGCGGCCGCCGAGCAGGAGCCGCCGGGCCCGCCCGGAGCAGGCAGCACCCCGACGATCGGAGCAGGGCGATGAGCGCCGCCACCCACGACCAGCACCACGGCTTCGACCCGGACGATCTCGGCATGCCGCCCGTCTACACCCTCAACCTCTCCGCGGGCCAGCGCAGCACCCTGGAATGGCTGGTCAGCCGGGGCGCCGTCTTCGACCTGGTCTCCGTCGACGTCGAGGAGACCGCCTTCGACTGCGGCACTTCCGTCTCCACCGTCTACGACGCGCTCGGCCGCCTCGAATCCCTGCACCTGGTCGAGCACCCCGACCCGACGCGCTACCGGGTCAACCCGCGCTACTTCTTCGCGTCGAACCCGGAGATCCGGCGCCTGGTTGGCGAGGCCCTGGAAGCGCCCCGGATCACCCCCGACGCCCGGGCGGCCGGTCCCCGCAAACTCGGCAACGCCGAGGCCCGCCGCCGCCGCACCGTCAAGGCCGTTCCCGACCGGGAACCGGAGTAGAACGGCCTCCCGCCGACGGGAGCACGGCCGGCGGACCGGCCCTCGGACCTCGCGGCGGGCGAGTCGGCCCGGCCTTCCCGCCCGGCCGGATCCATCCGCTCCGTCAGGCCGCGGACCTCCCGGTCGGCAGGACGGTGGTGAGGATCTCCTGGACCCGTTCGGCGATGTCGGACCGGTTGTCCAGGACCCAGGAGATGTGCTGGGCGCCGAAGAAGGCGGAGATGAGCACCCGGGCGATCGCCTCGGGCCTGGCGGTGGCGGGCAGTTCGCCGATCTCCGCTGCCTGGGCGAGCCAGGTGGTGACCAGTTCGGTGTAGCCGACGTAGGGCCGGGGCAGGTCGGTGGCGATCAGGGTGCTCTCGATCTGCAGGCGGGCCCCGGCCTGGACGACGAGGTCGTCGCGGAAGGCGACCGCGGTGCGGGTCATCAGCTCGGTGACCGCGTCGAGCGGGGAGAGTTCGAGCCCGAGGACCTCGTCGCCGAGCCGGGCGATCCGGTGGTAGAACTCCTCGGTCACCGCGAGGGCGAGGGCTTCCTTGTTGGGGTAGTGGAAGTAGACCGCGCCCTTGGTCATCCCGGTGAGTTCGGCGACGTCGAGCATGGTGACGGCCGGGAAGCCCTTGTCCGCGAAGGCCTGGGCGGCAGCGCCGAGGACCTGGGCCCGGGTGCGCAGGGCGCGCTCCTGCTTGAGGCCGCCCCGGCCCCGGCCGCGCTCGGTGGCGGGGTTGACTGCGCGGGCTCGTTCACCGATCGCGGATGCCATGGCGTTCCTCTGTTCTCGTCCGGCCCGTGGGGGGCGCCGGGGGGTGCGTTCCCTTGAAATATACCTTCTCGTAGGTATATTTGTTCTGCGTCGGCCGCGTGCTGCCGACTGCCAGACATACCAGTGGTCTGTCGAGGGGGAATGTACATGCACCAGTCTGCCGCGCTCACCATCCCTGAACCTCACCGGACCGCCGACAGAACGGCGCTGCCGCGGCCCGCCGCTCCCGCGCCGTCCCTCAGCTTCCGGCAGCCGATCCCCCGGGAGATGGTGCACCGGGCCGCCGTGGCCGAGGTGTTCCTCACCGACGCGGTCCAGGTCGGCGAGGACCGCTTCCTGGTCGCCGCCCAGTGGCCCCGCGACCACGCGCTGTACCACCCGGACCGGTCCGGGGTGAGCGACCCGATGCTGTTCGCCGAGACGATCCGCCAGACGCTGGTCTACCTGGCGCACGAGTTCCACGGCGTTCCGCTGTCGCACCGCTTCATCGGCGGCGACATGGACTTCGAGATCACCGACCCGGAGGCCCTGCGGGTCGGCGCCGCCCCGGTGCCCGTCGTGCTGGAGACCCGCTGGGCCTCCGAGGGCACCCGGACGCCCAAGCGGTACGGCATGCGGATCGAGGCGGTGCTGACCGTCGACGGGCGGCCGTGCGGCCGCGGCAGCCTGCGGGTGGTCGCCGTGGACGAGCGCCGCTACGGCCTGCTGCGCGGGCGCAGCGACGCGATGGGCGCCGCCCTGAGCCGTGCGCTGCTGCCCCCGGACGGGTACGGGGCGCACCGGATGCCGCCCGCCGCGGTGGGCCGCCTGCGCGCCAAGGACAGCGTGCTCGCCCGCGGCGCGGGCGCGGGGGAGTGGGGGCTGGAGCTCGACCTGGACCACGCCATCCTCTTCGACCACCCCAGCGACCACGCGCCGCTGATGGCCCTGCTCGAGGGCTTCCGCCAGCTGGGCCACCACCTGGCGCTGGACGCTTCCGGCCGGGGCCGCGCGGCGTGGGAGGCGGTCGCCGACCTCGCCGCCGGGGCGGACGCCGCCGCGCCGCCCCGGCTGCTCTCGCTCACCACCGCCTGCCTCGCGTTCGGCGAACTCGACCGCCCGATCCGGCTGGTGGTCCGGGAGGACCGCCCGGACCCGGCCCGGTCCGGGGTCCGCCGCTTCGGGATCGACGCGGTCCAGGGCGACTGCACCCTGGCCACGTCCACCACCCACTGGTCGCTGCCCGCGGCGCCGGGCCTATCCGTCCACCGGGAGCTGCGGGGCGGGCGCCAGCAGGTCCCACATGTCCTGAACGCGTGCTGACATCCCGGCCCGTTCGGGGGCGGGCGCGGTGTAGTAGGCGCCGACCAGCACGACGATGAGCAGGTCGGCCAGCACCCGGGTGCGCTCGTCCGGTTCCTCCGAGGCGCTCAGCAGCTCCAGCGCGTGCCGGCGCAGCGAGGTGAGGAACTCGGGCGTGTCCTCGCTGCGCTGCGCCCCGTCGAAGGCCAGCCGCAGCGCCGCGCTGATCCGCACGTCCGACTCGATCGCGTCCGCCACCGACCCGCTGAGCAGGCGCAGTTCCCGGACGCCGCCGGCCGGGGCCGACCGGGCGGCCAGGTTCTCCAGGACGCCGTCCAGCAGGGCCACCAGTGACGAGGCGATCTCCTCCTTGGACCGGAAGTGGCCGTAGAGCGCGCCCTTGGTGAGGTTCATCCGGTCGGCCATCCGCAGCAGGCTGGCGTCCGCGAAGCCGTAGCGGGCGAATTCGACGGCGGCCGACTCCAGCGCCAGCTGGTAGGTCCGCTGCGATCGCGCCTGCTTCTTGTTCGTCCCGTTCATCCCGGATTCTCCTGGTTCGACGTCGTGGTGGAAGCCTCCACTAAAGATACCTTCGTGAAGGAATTATAGAATGCCCCGTGCACTGCTCGACGACACTGCCGCGACCGCCGCATTCGACGGCGCCGCCACGCTGGGCGACACCGCCACGCTGGGCGACGCCGCCGCGCGCGCCGCGACGATCGCCGCCCGGGACGCCGACCGCGCCGACCAGGAGCGCCGCCTGGCCGGGCACACCTTCGACGCCCTGGTCGCCGCCGGGTTCGCCCGGCACTTCGTGCCCCGGCGCTGGGGCGGCACCGAAGGAGGCTTCGCCGACCTGGTCCACCGGGCCGCCGCCCTGGCCGAGGACGGCTGCCCCTCCGCGGCCTGGTGCGCGGCCCTGCTGGCCGCCCACGGCCGGTTCGCGGCCTTCCTCCCCGCCCGGGGGCAGCAGGAGCTGTGGGGCGCGACGCCCGACGTCCGGATCGCCGCGGCGATCTCGCCCCCGGCCGGCACCGCCGAACCGCTCCCGGCCGGGGGCTGGCGGCTGAGCGGGCAGTGGCGCTACGCCAGCGGCGTGGACTTCGCCGACTGGGTCCTGCTGGCCGCCTGGGAACCGTCCGGCTCCGGCCCGCGGGCCCGGGTCCTCGCACTCCCGGCCGGCGACTTCGCCACCCGGCAGACCTGGGACGCCGACGGGCTGCGCGGCACCGGGAGCAACAGCGTCCTGGCCGACTCCGTCCTGGTCCCACCGCACCGCTCCTTCCTGCTCGCGGACATGCTGGCCGGACGGCGCGACGCCGCCGCCCGCTGCCACGCGGCCCCCGCCCAGCTGGCCGGCGGCCTGCTGCTCGCCGCCCCCGCGCTCGGCGCGGCCCGCCGCGCCCTGCGGCTGTGGTCGCAGTGGGCCGGGGCCGCACCGCACCGCGAGGCCGGCGCCGTGCACCTGACCCTGGCCCGCTCCTCGGCCGAGGCCGACGCGGCCCGCCTGCTGCTGGCCGACGCCGCCCGCCGGGCCGACACCGACCCGGTCACCGAGCACCTGGTCGCCCGCAACCGGCGCGACGCCGTCGCCACGGTCGACCTGCTGGTCACCGCGGTGGGACGGCTGGTGCGCACCGGCGGCCCGGACACCGGCCCGGAGGCCGGCGAACTGCAGCGGCTGTGGCGCGACGTGCGCACCGTGGCCTCGCACGGAGCGCTGCGCCCGCAGCCGGCCGCCGACGCCTACGCGGCCGCGGTGCTGGGCCCCGAGGCCGGCTAGCGGGCCGGCCAAGGCGCCCGGGGGCCGTCCCCCGGTGCGGTCGGACCCCCGGGGTGCGCCCGGGCCCGACCGCACCGGAGGGCGGCCCTTCGGCGCGCCGCCCTCCGGCGCCGGGTCAGGCCGACCCGGGCGAGCCGCCGCTCAGCGCGGTCCTCTTCTTGTCGTAGAAGTCGATCTGCCAGTCCAGGTAGTGGACGGTGGCGGTGAGCTCCTCCACGTGGGCGGCCACCCGGCGGCGGTGGACGGCCAGCAGGTCACGGCGCTCGGCGACCGTGTGCTCCCCCTCCTGGGCCAGTTCGACGTAGCGGCCCATCTCCTCCACCGGCATGCCGGTGGAGCGCAGCCGGTTGAGGAACTCCAGCCAGCGGAGGTTGGAGGCGGAGTAGATGCGCTGCCCGCCCGGTTCGCGCGAGACGGAGTCGATCAGGCCCAGCTCCTCGTACCAGAGCAGGTCGTCGGTCGACAGTCCGCTGATGCGCTCGACCTCGGTGACGGAGAAGGTCTCGGCGCGGGGCGGGGAGGCGGAGGCGGATACGGACGCAGACAAGGTGGTGGCCCTTCGAAGCGGACGGCATGGGCGTGGTCGGTGCGGGGGCGGCCGCGGCGTCCGCCGTGGGGGGCGGACTGCCGGGCCTGCCGCGGGTGTCCCGCCGTGGGGGGCGGGGCTACCGGGTGTGCGGCGGTGCAGGGAGCTTCGGACCGGGCTGCTCGCCCCGGTCGGCGGGCCGGCCCCCCGAGTGGGGCGGGGGTGCCTCGTCCGGGCCGGTCTCCCGGGCCGGACGGGGCCGGCTCCGGGCGAGTTCGGCGCGCCGGTTGTAGGCGCGGACCTTCTCCCGCAGGGCGAGCGCGGTCATCTGCTGATCCTCCATCGCTTCACGAAGCAATAATACCTTCACGAAGGTATTATTGTGCTGTGACCGGCGTCACATCGAAGGGGGTCGGGGGAAGCCCCAGGGGGGCCGGGGACAGCCCCCGGCGCCCCGCATCGCGGATGCGGGGCGCCGGGCGGGGAAGAGGCCCTCGAGCGGCCCTCGGCCGGCCCCGGGGGGCCGGGAGGGAGCCTCAGCCGCCGTTCTTGTGGGCGAGCTTCGGCAGCAGCAGCAGGGTCGCGGTGGCCGTCGCCGCGAGCATCGCGCCGGAGGCGATCAGGCTGACCGTCAGACCGTGCTGGAAGGAGGCCCGCTCGGCGATCAGCGCGCCGAAGACCGCGATCGCCAGGCAGCCGCCGACCTGCCGGCAGGTGTTGAGGACGGCGGCGGCCGTGCCCGCCCACTCCGCGGCGACGCTCTCCAGCAGGACGGCGGTCAGCGAGGGCACCGCCAGGCCGCCGCCGATGCCCACCGGGACCAGCAGCAGGACCGGGACGAGCATCGGGGTGTGCGGGCCGACGGCCAGCAGCACCAGCGCGCCGGCCCCCATGATCAGCTGGCCGAGCACCATCGGCACCCGGGGCCCGGTGCGGGCCGAGAGCTTCACGCTGGCCATGTTCACCACGGCGATCAGGCCGCACATCGGCACGAACATCGCCCCGGCGCCGACCGCGGACGCGCCCCGCACCTGCTGGAAGTACAGGCCGAACAGGAAGATCACGCCGTAGAACACCGCGTTGAGCGCGAACCCGGCCGCGATGCACACCACCACCGTCCGGGAGCGGAAGAGCCCCAGCGGGACCATCGGCTGCGACCGGCGGGCCTGGACGACCAGGAACAGCGCCAGGGCCGCGGCGGCCACGACCAGGGTGCCCACGATCTCGGTCGAGCCGAACCCGCGGCGGCCGCCCTCGATCACGGCGTAGGTCAGGCTCGCCAGGCCGACCACCACGGACAGCTGCCCGAACAGGTCGAGCGGTGCGGCCCGGCGCGGGGAGCGCGGGATGCGGGCGAGCAGGGCCAGGCCGACCGCGCCCACCGGGAGGTTGAGGAAGAAGATCGACTGCCAGTTCAGCGCCGTGGTCAGCGCGCCGCCGACCACCGGGCCGATCGCCACCGCGACCGCGCCCGCCGCCGTCCAGATGGCCACCGCCCGGGCCCGCTTGCCCGGGTCGGTGTACGTCTGGCGGATCAGTGCCAGCGAGGTCGGGACCATGATGGCCGCCGCCGCGCCCTGCACCATCCGGGCGCCGATCAGGGCGCCGAGGCCGGGGGCGAGCCCGCAGGCCGCCGAGGCCAGGGTGAAGGCGCCGAGCCCGACCGCGTAGGCCCGGTTGGCGCCGATCCGGTCCGACAGGGCGCCGGCCGACAGCATCAGGGCCGCGAACATCAGGGTGTAGCCGTCCACCACCCACTGCAGGGAGGTCATGCCGCCGCGCAGGCTGTGCGCGATGGCCGGCAGGGCGACGTTGACGACCGAGCCGTCCAGCGAGATGACGAAGAAGCTCAGCAGGGCGGCCGCCAGCACGATGTTCGGTGAGGTGCGGCGTTCGTTCTCCGGCGGGGCGGACTCGGCGCGGGCGGAGGCCGGCGCATTCCGCGAGATGGTCAGGGCCATCGGAACACTCCTTGGGGCGGGGCGGAAGAAGGGGGGAGGCGCGGTGCTACGCGCGGGCGCCGGCCGGGGCGGCCGGACCGGTGCGGCGGCGGCTGAGCTCGGCGAACTGCGGGTCGGTGCCCAGCACCCCGCCCTCGCCCCAGCGGTTCTGCGCGATCTCCTGGATGTAGACGGTGATCTTGTCGAACGGGGCGCCGGTGACCCGGTTGACCGTGGCGGTCAGTTCCTCGATCAGCTCGAGGCACTTCTCGTCGGTCTGGTTGGGCCAGGTGGTCACGGTCAGGATCGGCATGGCGGGGCTCCTTCGGGCGGGTTCGGACGGGTTGACGGGCAGAGGCGGAGGCGGCGGCGGGTCGCGCGGGTCACAGGGCGCGGCAGGCGCCGCCGTCGACGGTGACCGCGGTGCCGGTGATGCGGGAGGCCGCGGGGGAGAGCAGGAAGGCCACCAGCTGGGCGACGTCCCCGGGGCGGGTCAGTGCGCCGAGCGGGGTCTGGGCGACCACCTGGCCGGTGACCTGCTCGGGGGTGGTGCCCAGCCGGGTGGCCAGGTCCTCGGCGGTCTGGGCCCACAGCTCGGTGTCGACCGCGCCCGGGTCCACCACGTTGACCCGGATGCCGCGGCGGCCCAGGTCGGCGGAGACGGCCTTGGCGAAGGCGGCGAGGCCGGCGTTGACGGTGCTGTTGACCGGGAAGAGCGGGTCGGGGGTGCTGCGGAAGGCGCCGCCGACCAGGACGATCCGGCCGTGGCCCCGGGCCGCCATGGGGGAGGCGACCGCCCGGGTGAGGCGGACGGCGCCCATCAGCTTGCTGTTGAAGGTGGTCTGCCACAGCTCGTCGGTGGCCTCGGCCAGCGGGGCGACCGGGCCGTCGCCGGCGGCGTGCACCAGGGCGTCGATCCGGCCCAGCTCGGCGGCGAGCTCGCCCACCGCCCGGTCGACCGAGTCGGCGCGGTTGATGTCCACCACCCGCGTGACCAGCCGGTAGGGGCCGGGGATCCGCGCGGTGACGGCCTTGCGGGCGAGCTCCAGGCGCTCCGCGTCCCGGCCGAGCAGGACCACGGTGGCCCCGGTCCGGGCGAGCTCCTGGACCACGGCGCCGCCGATGCCGCCGGTCGCACCGCTGACCAGGACGACCGGGGAGTTCTCTGCGGGGCGGTCAGACGTCATCGCTGCATCCTTGGGGAGAGTTTCGGACAGGCCGCAACTCGCCCTGTGGCAAAGGGGGTTCGTCCCGATCGGGACGTGAGCGGCTCGATGACGACGACGCTATCCGAGATCCGCACCGGGTGCAACCATCTAGTTGGTTTTCAGCGGGCGGGGCAGCCCCGCACGAAGAAGCCGCCCGGCGCGCGCATCGGGGATGCGCGTGCGCCGGGCGGCTTCGGGTGCGGCGTGGGCGGGTTGACGGGCCGTCAGGCCATCCCGCGCAGGGCGAGGTCGATGACGGTGTGGCCGCTGGCGGTGACGTTGGCGCGCAGCAGCGCCCAGCTCGCCTCCGAGTCGTGGTCCGGGCCGAGCATCAGCCGGCGCTGCTGCGGCACGATGAACACCCAGGACGCCAGGCCGATCAGGGCGATCAGCACCCGGGCGGCGGCCGTCGGGTCGTCGATCCCCAGCGCGACCGAGAGGGCGGCGGTCTTGTAGGTGTAGTACTCCTCGCGCTCCTTCTCGTTCGGGATGGGCTTGTCGCGGTAGAGCAGGCCCTCCCAGGCGAGCAGCCGGACCAGGTCGCCGGAGCGGCGGTGGTAGTCGAACACCTCGCCGACGTAGTTGCGCAGCCCCTCCTCGGTGGTGGGGATCGGGACCTCCTTCCCCATGTGCTCGTACACCCGCCCCAGGACGGCGCCGAACAGCGCCTCCTTGTTGCCGAAGTGGGCGTAGATCCGCTGCTTGTTGACCCCGGACCGCTCGGCGATCCGGTCCACCCGGGCCCCGGCGAGGCCGAACTCGGAGAACTCCTCCTGGGCGGCCTCCAGCAGCCGGTCGCGGGTGTCTTGGACTTTGGCGCTCACTGTCATGGGGGAAGGCTAGCCGATGGGAAAACCAACTGGATGGTTCAAGAAAAACCAACTAGATGGTTGCGCCGGGTGGGGGATCCGTCCTAACGTTCTTCCAGCAGGACGGCGCAGCCCGGACGGAACGCACCAACTCCGCGCTCCCCACTGCCGGTTGACCCCCTTCCCGCCCCACGTACCGGCGGGATCGGCACCGCGCCGGCCCGGCCCGCCACCCCGTACCGATCCCCTGCCCAGCCCGAGCCCGCCATCCCAAAGGAGAGACCATGTCGGCCCAGTCCCGCACCGTCCTGCTCGTCGGCGACCGCTTCGCCGGATTCGCCGTCCACGAGGGGGTGTTCACCGTCTCCCAGTTCCGCGAGCAGCTCCCCCTGCTCGGCGCGGTCCGGGCCGGCGGCGAGCACACGCTGGTCCGGGCCGGCCAGGGCGTCACCGCCCCCGAGTGGGCGGCGCTGCGGGAGACGGCGGCCCGCCACGGCCTGCAGGAGTCGCTGGAGTTCCACTTCCCGCACCCGGCGCTGTCCCCCCGGCAGGAGGTGCACAAGCACCAGAGCCAGAACACCCTGATAGCCGACCTGCGCCAGGAGCAGGCGGGCCGGTTCGTCGCCGACCTGCGGCTGCACGCCGACAACGAGCTGCTGCTGGACCACCAGACCGGCCAGCACGTCCAGGGCATGGTCGCCGTCGAGGCCGCCCGCCAGATGTTCCTGGCGGTCAGCGAGCGGTACTACGCCAACCGCTACCCGGACCGCTCCTACTACTACGTCATCGACTCGATGAACACGGCCTTCGAGAACTTCCTCTTCCCGCTCGACGCCACCGTCGAGTTCCTCACCCTCCGGGCCGAGACCGACGACCCCGAGCGGCTCTCCTTCGCCGCCGACATCAGCGTCCACCAGGCCGGCCGACGCGCCGCGCTGACCACCGTCACCTACACCGCCTTCGAACCCGCCCTGATCGAGTCCAAGGAGACCAAGCGCGCCCGCTTCGCCGTGGACCACACGGTGTCCGCACCCGCCCGCGTGCTCGTCGCCGCCTAGGCACCGCCCCGCACCACCCCCTTCCGGCACCACCCCCACCGAAACCCCTGAGGAGACCACCATGTCCAGCGCCCTGATCACCGTCACCGAGCTCTCCGTCAAGCCCGACCAGGTCGACGCCGCCGTCACCGCCTGGCTCGCCCACCACGCCGCCTCCGGCATCGAGGGCCGCATCCTCTACCGCGGCCTGGAGGACTCCACCCTGCTCGAACTGGCCCCGCTCGCCGACTACGACCGGATCGAGGAGCTGCGCAAGGACTGGCGCGTGCTGTGGGACGCGGTCGGCCCGATGGCCGAGAGCGACTTCAGCCGCCAGCTGCTGCACTTCGTCGAGGCCCCCAAGCCCAGCGCCGACCCGCTCCCGAACACCCCCTACGTCCAGATGCGCCACGTCGAGGTCCCGCCGACCGCCTACCGCGCCTACCGGGCCTGGCGCGAGGAGACCATCTTCGACGTCGTGCGCAACGCCCCCGAGGTCGACTACTTCGAGGCGTACCACTCGGTGCTGAGCAGCGAGCCCGGCGTCATGTTCGTCTCCGGCTTCTCCTGCGCCCCGGAGGACTACACCGCCGTCTTCACCTCCCCGCGCTACCAGGAGATCGTCCGCCAGGCCGGCGACTCCTACATCACCGGCGGCGACCGCGGCCTCTACACCCGCCTGTACGCCCGCGTCACCCCCGCCTGAGCACCGCCCCTCCCGCACCCCCTCCCACGGGACGCGGACGAGGCCGGCCCTCTCCCTCCTCCCCCCAACCCCGCACCGTCCGCGTCCCGTGGCCGCCAAGACCCGGTGAAGGACCCTTCCGAAGGACCACCGCCATGACCATCACGACCGCCGAGCCGATCCGCACGGCAGAGACCACCAACCGCACCTACGACCTCAGCGTCACCACCCAGGGCCCGCTCTACCCGCCCAGCGAGATCATGGACGAGAACGGCGACTTCGTCGTCATCGGCCGGATCAACCGGCCCGCCCCGGACGGCGGCACCGTCTCCGCCTGGGGGAGCGCCGTGGTCTCCGCCGACAGCCCGCTGCCGGAGTTCGGCCGGCACCTGCCCTACACGATCGTCCGCGAGCTGCCGGACGCGCTCCCCCCGCAGGAGGCGGCGACGCCGCTGTACACCCTGCCGCTGCCGCTGCCCTGCAACAACTACAACATGCTGTTCGCCCCCGAGCAGCGCCCCGACGCCCACTCCGTGGAGCGCCCGAGCTACCCCCTGCACCAGGCCCCCATCCCCGACGCCCGGTTCGAGGACGGCCTGCGGGTGCGCGAGCCGATCCGGCTCGCCCAGTGGGTCAAGGCCCGCGGGCAGCTGGAGGTGGACCTCTCCGCGGACCGGCGCAGCGCGACCTTCTCGTTCGGCTTCACCGGCCTGATCCCCGACAGCCTCTACACCGTGATGTCGCTGCGCGAGCACGACCTGGACCCGGACGGTCCCACCCGCCCCGGCCCGCTGGGCGTCCCCAACGCCTTCATGACCGACCAGCACGGCATGGCGCACTACCGGGCCACCCTGCCCAACCCCTTCCCGGCGGCCGGCACGCCCGGCGCCAACCGCGTCATCAACGTGATCGTCCTGTGGATGAGCTACCAGCAGAACTACGGCGGCGCGATCGGGCACTTCGGCCTCGGCGGGGACATCCACGCCCAACTCAAGCTCCAGGGGCCCAGCTTCGCGGAGTTCACCACGGTCGACTGACCCCGCAGCCCGCCACCCGCCCCCGCACGAAAACGGTCGACACCGCCTGCCGAGAACCCCCCCGACCCCCCGGAACCCCATCAGCCACGCCGGCCCCCGGCCGGCCCACACCAACGGAGCACCGCATGTCCGGCCAGCAAGCCATCGGCATCATCAGCACCGGTTCCTACCTCCCCGCCGAGGTCATCGGCAACGAGGAGATCGCCCGGGGCGCCGGAGTGACCGCCGAGTGGATCGAACGCAAGACCGGGATCCGGCAGCGCCGACGAGCCGCCCCGCACGAGGCCACCTCCGACCTGGCGGCGGCCGCCGCGCGCAGCGCCCTCGCCGAGGCGGGCCTGGACCCCGAGCGGATCTCGCTCGTCGTGGTCGCCACCTCGACCCCCGACCACCCGCAGCCGGCCACGGCCAGCATCGTCCAGTCCCTGATCGGCGCCACCAACGCCGCCGCCTTCGACGTCAACGCGGTCTGCAGCGGCTTCGTCTTCGCGCTGACCGCGGCCGAGCGGATGCTGCGCGGCGAGCCCGAGGGCTCCTACGCCCTGGTGATCGGCGCCGACGTCTACTCGCGGATCCTGGACTACTCCGACCGCAAGACCGCGATCCTTTTCGGCGACGGCGCCGGCGCGGCCGTGCTCGGCCGGGTCCCGGCCGGCCAGGGCACGCTGTCGACCAGCCTGCTGACCCGGGGCGACCAGCACGAACTGATCAGCGTCCCGGCGGGCGGCAGCCGGCGCCCGGCGTCGGCGAGCACCCTGGCCGACGGCGGCCACTTCTTCCACATGGACGGGCGCGGGGTGCGCGGCTTCGTGCAGGACAACCTGCCCGCGGCGATCAAGGGGCTGCTGGCCAAGGCCGGGACGGCCGGCCGCACGGTGGACCACTTCGTCCCGCACCAGGCCAACAGCGTCATGCTGGCCGAGGTCTGGCCCGAGCTCGGCCTGGAGTCGGCCACCTGCCACCTGGCCATGGAGCGGCTGGGCAACACCGGGGCGGCGTCGATACCCGTCACCCTCGACCTGATCCACCGCCAGGGCGCGCTGGCCGAGGACGAACTGGTCCTGCTGTCGGGGTTCGGCGGCGGCATGTCGGTGGGCTCGGTGCTCGTGCGCTGGGCCGCCACCCCCTTCGCCCGCCGGCCGCAGTCGGTGCGCGAGTCGGTGCCGGAACTGGCACTGGCGGGCTGAGGACATGGTCACCGACACCGCCAGGACCGCCGCCCCCGCCCCCCGGCCGAACGGAGAGGATCACGACGACGAACCGAACATCATCCGCAGCGTCAACTGACCGTGCAGCGGGGCCGGAACGGAGATCCGTTCCGGCCCCGCCGCACGGTCGGCCGGTGCCGCGGTCACAGGCACTCGTGGTCGCAGGCCTCCGCACCCATCGACCAGCAGGCCACCGCGCAGCCCGGGACGGTCGCGGGCCGCCGGTCCAGCTGCCTGATCAGCTCCGGGTCGCCGCCCACCACCCGCGGGTGGCCGACGCACTCCAGCATCGGCAGGTCGGAGAGGTGGTCGCCGAACGCGAAGCAGTCCGCGGCCTCGATCCCGCGGTGCGCGGCGATCAGGTCCAGCACCGCCGCCCGCTTCGCGGCCCCGATCATCGGCCGCCGGACCTCCCCGGTGTACCGGCCGGCCTCCACCAGCGCCTCGGTGCCCAGGGTGTACGCTGCGCCGACCCGGCGGGCGATCGGAGCCAGGCAAGGGGCGAACGACCCGGAGACCAGCGCCAGTTCGGCCCCGGCGGCCCGGTGCCGGAGCAGCGCCGAGACCGTGGACGGGATGAAGAAGTCCGGTTCGGCGGACCGCTCGGCGAACCACTGCTCCCCGAGCGCGGACATCTCGGCGACGTCCTCGCCGGCGTACAGCCGGTAGTACGCCCGGTTGACGTCCTCCCGCGGACTGCCCGCGGCGGCCTGGGCCCGCAGGCGCTCCAGGACCAGCCGGTAGCGGGCCTCGCCCTCGTCCCCGTAGCGCCTGGTCAGCTGGAACTGGAGGAAGTCGAACATGCTCTTGCGGGTGATGAGGGTCTCGTCCACGTCGGTGAAGACCAGGTAGGCGGGCCGCTGCAGGGTGTGATCCGGATAGGCCACCAGGCTCATGGTGCTCGTCCTCTCGTGTGGGTAAATATTCCTTCGTGAAGGAATATTTACGGGTCATCATGGCGCACCCGGCCCGTCGCAGTCCAGACCGCCGGGGAGGGCCCCGCCGCCCGGGCGCGGAGGGCGGCCGTCGACCATGGAAAAAATAATACCTTCACGCAGGTATGTAAATCTGGCAGGATGGCTGCCGCCGGGCCACCCCACACCGAGCCCGGAGGCGACTGCTGTCCAGGAGAGGGAAGCCAGATGACCGTGCTTCAGGAGAGGCCCGTCTGCACCGTTGCGATCGACCCCGGCACCCCGCCGGCCGCGAACGACGTCCAGACCCGGCTCGCCCGACTGGCAGCGCTGCGCCGACAGGCCCACGACGGCCCCACCCCCGCCGCCACCGAAGCCCAACGCGCCAAGGGCAAACTCACCGCCCGCGAACGCATCGCCCTGCTCCTGGACGAAGACTCCTTCACCGAAGTGGAAGCCCTGCGCCGCCACCGCGCCCAGGGCTTCGGCCTCGAGTCCAAGAAGCCCTACACCGACGGCGTCATCACCGGCTGGGGCACCGTCCACGGCCGCACCGTCTTCGTCTACGCCCACGACTTCCGGATCTTCGGCGGCGCCCTCGGCGAAGCCCACGCCCAGAAGATCCACAAGATCATGGACATGGCCCTCGCCGCCGGAGCCCCCCTCGTCTCCCTCAACGACGGCGCCGGCGCCCGCATCCAAGAAGGCGTCACCGCCCTGGCCGGCTACGGCGGCATCTTCCAGCGCAACACCAAGGCCTCCGGCGTCATCCCCCAGATCTCCGTCATGCTCGGCCCCTGCGCCGGCGGCGCCGCCTACTCCCCGGCCCTCACCGACTTCGTCTTCATGGTCCGCGACATCGCCCAGATGTTCATCACCGGCCCCGACGTCGTCCAGGCCGTCACCGGCGAGAAGATCACCCAGAACGGCCTCGGCGGCGCCGACGTCCACTCCGCCGTCTCCGGCGTCTCCCACTTCGCCTACGACGACGAGCAGACCTGCCTCGAGGACGTCCGCTACCTGCTCTCCTTCCTGCCCGCCAACAACCGCGAACTGCCGCCCCCCACCCCCGGCGACGACCCCGCGGACCGCCGCAACGACCCGCTGCGCCACCTGGTGCCCGCCGACGGCAACCACCCCTACGACATGCGCGAGGTGATCGAGGAGATCGTCGACGACGGCGAGTACCTCGAGGTCCAACCGGGCTGGGCCGGCAACCTCCTCTGCCTCCTCGCCCGCCTCGACGGCCACGTCGTCGGCATCGTCGCCAACCAGCCGCAGTACCTGGCCGGCGTCCTGGACATCAACGCCAGCGAGAAGGGCGCCCGCTTCGTCCAGATGTGCGACGCCTTCAACATCCCGCTCGTCACCCTGGTCGACGTCCCCGGCTTCCTCCCCGGCGTCGACCAGGAACACGAGGGCATCATCCGCCACGGCGCCAAGCTGCTCTACGCCTACTGCAACGCCACCGTCCCCCGCATCCAGCTGATCCTGCGCAAGGCCTACGGCGGCGCCTACATCGTGATGGACTCCCGCTCCATCGGCGCCGACCTCTCCTACGCCTGGCCCACCAACGAGATCGCCGTGATGGGCGCCGAGGGCGCCGCCAACGTCATCTTCCGCCGCGACATCAACGCCGCCGAGAACCCCGACGCCGTGCGCGCCCAGAAGATCAAGGAGTACAAGAACGAACTCATGCACCCCTACTACGCCGCCGAACGCGGCCTCGTCGACGACGTCATCGACCCCGCCGAGACCCGCCCCGTCCTGATCCGCGCCCTCGCCATGCTCCGCGACAAGCACGCCGACCTCCCCACCCGCAAGCACGGGAACCAGCCGGCATGACCACCCCCGACACCCCCGCCCTGCACATCCTCCACGGCTCCCCGACCCCCGACGAACTCGCCGTCCTCACCGCCGTCCTCCTCACCACCCTGACCCCCCACCCGACCCCGTCGCCCCCACCGCCCCCCGCCCCAGAGCCGCCTGGTCCCCCCGCACCCCCACCCCCGCCCCTCCTGGAAGACCCCGGCCTGACCCCCACCCCTCCCCTCCCGCCCTTCCCACCAGGTACCGACGCCCCTGGTGGGAAGGGTGGGAGGATGACGGCATGGCTGAGTTCCGCATCCCCGAACGCCACGCGCAACTGCTGGAGTACGCGCAGAGCCTGACGCCGCCCGCAGGCTGGAAGATCGAGGTGTCGGGCGACGAGATCATCATGATGGCGGGCCCGTCGGTGATCCACCAACGCAACCTGCTCATCGTCCGCGAGCAGTTCGACGCCCACCGCCCCAAGGGCCTGATGCCCAGCGAGAACACCGACCTCGCCTCACCGAACGTCGGGAAACTGCGCAACCCGGACCTGACGTACATCCCAGTGTCGGTCGTGGACCTCGGCGGGAACGAGGTCCCGGCCGACCTCGCGGAGATCGCAGTCGAGATCGTCTCCGTCTCGAACCCCGAGAACGACCTGGTCGGCAAGGTCCGCGACTACCCGCTCATGAAGATCCCGCTCTACCTGGTGGTCGACCCCCGCGAAGGAACGGTCGTCCTCTTCTCGGAGCCCTCCGAAGGCTCGTACCGACAGCAGTGGAGCGGCAAGTTCGGCGACACCGTCCCGATCCCGGAACCGTTCGGCTTCGGCCTCCACACCACAGACCTGGTCCGCTACACACCCTGAACAAGCCCCCGCCCCCCCGGCAAGTACCCCCCACAGCCCCAGCCAGGGGCCACCGACACCGATGCCGACACCCCCGGCCGATAACAAGACCCACGTCCGACGCCGTCCAGCACCTCCACCGACGAGACAACCCGACAGCTTCTGATGCCTGACGGGAGTCCGTTGCTGCGTCGTGCACGGTCTCTTCGGAGGCGACTCCTTGTAGCCGACGTGGTGTCCGAAGTGGGCCTACCAGGGCAGTCCGGGGGTGGGCAGGCCCTGGAGCTGACGGTGCAGCAGAGATACGGCCGCCGCCTTGTCGGGGGTGGGGGCGAAGTAGCTCACGAGGACGACGGCGTCGCCATGAGGGGCGACCAGGACGACGCACGCGTTGCCATGCTCGTCAGGGGTGCCGCTGACAGCACCAGTGGACAGATCGCCTGGATCGGTGAAGACCGTGTCAGGATGGGCGTTGCGCAAGTCTCCGGCCAGGCGGTCCGCGGTGTTCCCGGCTCCCGTCTCGGCGGAAAAGCGCATCAGCAGGGTGCTGCTCCGGCTCCCGTCAGCAGCGGTCCACGAGAGGCCGGCTCCCACGACGAATCCCTGCTGGCTGAGCTGGTCCCTCAGCTCCGCCTCCGCAGCCGGCGTTCCCTTGCCGAGTACGGCGTTCACCGCACCATCCAGGTCCAGGACCCCGCTGGCCGGATGCTGGGCGCCGACCGGCCCGGCCAGGAGACGATGCATCAGCTGCTCACCGGCCTCTGCAACAGAGATGGCCGGAGTCAAGGAAGCGGCAGGCACGGAAGGCGCCGCGGACAGGGAAAGTGCTGCAGGCGGGGAGGGCTCCGTGGACGGGGCGTTGCTGGTGCAACCCACCAGGGGCGCAAGGAACAGCGTGGCGGTCAGGACACAGACAATGCGTCTCGGTGTGAACACCGGAGGATCATGTCGGACGGGAGAGCCAGCGTCCACCGGATAGGGAGACCGGCCAGACACCAACTTCGAAACGTCGACGGGAACGAGTACCGCCTCAGAAAGTGTTGGGTAACTGATCAGCTGCTTGGTGTGATGGGTTGGCGGTGATCGTTGTGGTCGGGTGTCCGCGATGATCGCCGCCATGTGCGTCTGTGCCTGTAAGCCTTCGTACGACTCGTCGTTGACGGATGCCCAGTGGGCGGTGATCGAGCCGCTGCTGCCGGTGCGGGACCCGAGCCGGGGCGGCCGCCCGTTGAAGTTCCCGCGTCGGCTGGTCGTGGACACGGTGTTGTACGTCCTGGTCAGCGGGTGCGCGTGGAGGCTGGTCCCGCACGATCTCGTGCCGTGG